>JAPPBT010000081.1 GCA_026702745.1 Gemmatimonadota bacterium | reverse complement strand
AAGGCCTTCCATCCCAGTCAACTGGTCAATTTCGACGCCGAGGACCCGGACGATATCGTCGTGCTGGGCACCACCGACCACGGCGAACCGGTGGAGACCAGCCGCAAGGTCATCGAGAGCGACCTGGTGATCTACGTGGACTCCATCCAGATCCCCCTGAACGGCGGGCACAAGTCCGTGGCCGTCGGCCTGGGCACCTATAACAGCATCGCGCCGCACCACGCGCCGCAGATGACCGCGGAGAAGCCCCATGTCATGCAACCCGACGGTTCCGACATGCACGGCTCCATCGAGCGCATCAGCCGCGTCATCCTGAAGCACACCCGCATCATGGTTCTCGAGGCGGCCATGAACAACGCGTCCTATCCCCCCATGATGCGCTACTTAAGCAAACCGCCGGAGCGTTGCAACCTCTTCGAGAAGATCCTGAAGGCCACGACGCCCGCGTCCATGAGCATGCTTCCCGAATCGGTGCGCTTCCGGGTTTTCAAGGGCATCCAGAGCGCTTACCTGCCCGTTGAGATCAACGCGGGTTCCATAGATGCCGTGCACGAACCGACGCTGCAGACGCTGAAGGACCAGCTGCTGGTGACCACCGACCATCAGCACGATACGCTGGTCTTCGGCCTGCCCGACCTGAGTCCCTATTCCGTCGGAACGCGGATCAACCCGGTGCTGGTGCTGAGCGACGTGCTCGGCTACGTCTTCAACTGGTTCTACAACAAGCCCTTCGTCAAGCCGGGCGGCGTGGTCATCATCCTCAACCCGGTCTTCGAGTTCTTCCATCCCGAGTACCACGTCGCCTACGAGAAGTTCTGGAACGAGGTGCTGCCCGAGACCCAGGACCCCTTCGAGATGCAATCGGGGTTCCAGGAACAGTTCGCACGGGACCCGCACCTGGTCGACTGCTACCGGAACCGCTTCGGCCACCACGGATTCCATCCATTTACGGTGTGGTACTGGGCGACCTATCCGCTGAAATACCTGTCCAGGGTGATCCTGGCCGGTCCGAAGACCGATTTCGCGGCCAAGAGGCTGGGGGTTTCCTGGGCGCCCGACCTGGAACACGCCCTGGGACAGGCCCGAGAAGTCACCGGCGGAAACGACGTGGTGGCCCTGACCATCCCGCCCTTCATGTACATGCAGGTGAACGACGGATCGGCCGGCTAGCAAGCACTGGTCCAGTCGGTGCCGGCCCGGTGTGGTGTCCGTCCCGCGTGGCGCCTGTCCGGCCCGGGGCTAGCCAAGGGTGGCGCCTGTCCGGCCCGGGGCTAGCCAAGGGTGGCGCGCAATCTCCCCACCAGGTCCGGCGACGGCGTGAAGGGCAGCGAAACGACCGCCCGGTTCAGCGCGCTTTCGTATATCCCCAGTAACACGCTGAAGTCGCTCAGTGCCGCATCGATATTCAGCGGGTGAACGGCCGCGTCGTCTTCAAGCCAGTCGATCATGGCCTCGGTCATCGCCGCCTGGCCCAGGATGTCTTCCTCGGCATAGACGTGTTCTCCGCGCTCGCAGACACCGTCGATCCTGGACTCCCAGCCGTGCATGGTCCAGTGCACGAAGCCCCGGTCCCCGTACACCGCGATCCGCTTGTGAACGTTGACGGAACCGCCCGGGATGACACGGGGGGCGACGGCGCCGCAGCGCAGCAGGGCGCTTACGCCGTTGTCGTAGTCGATGATCCCCGTGCACTCGTCCGGCGCATAGTGGTGTCTGGGGGTATCAGCCAGTCCGTCCGCGCCCGAAACCTGCCCGAAGACGGCGACCGGCGCCGTACCGGGATTGAAAGCGCTGATGGCCTGCAACGCGTGCGTCCCCTGGTAGGCCGGATTCATGCCCGCGCTGGCCTCGATGAAGCGCAGGTTCCCGATCGCGCCATCGCGCACCTGCTTTTGCAGCCGGCCGCGACACGGATGGAAGTGCAACTGGTGGTTGACGGCGATTTTGATCCGTGCTGTACGTGCGAAGGCCCGCATGGCCAGGAAATCCTCTCCCTGAATGGCCAGGGGCTTTTCGACCAGCACGGCCGGAATACCCGCCGATTCCGCCGCTTCGAAGATCTCCAGGCGTACCGAAGGCGGCGTATTCACGTGGACCAGGTCGGGCATTTCTCGATCAAGCATTTCGCGGTAGTCCGTGTACCTCGCGGACACGCAGAAGGCGGCTGCAAAGTCGTCGAGCTTGTCACGCCTGCGGGTCGAAACAGCGGCCAGCCGTCCCCGGGTTACGTGTACGTAGGCCTCGGCCAGCCCACGGGCCCGTCCACCGCCGACGCCGATGATCGCGCATTTGATCATGGAATATCCCTCACCCGTTCGCCGGTACGCGCTTGCTGCGTATCCTGCCCGGCCATCAGGCCCAGGGCTGGATGACGACTTTCGAGCACTCGCCGGACACCTGCGTCTCCCATGCCTGCTGGATTTCAGCTATGGGATACCGATGGGTAATGAAACGGTCCAGTTTCTCCCGGTTTTTCGCAATGACGCCCATGATGTCGAGAGCACCCTTCATGTTGTAGTGCCAGGATCCCTTCAGATCGATGCCCTTGCGTAACATATCGGGACTCACGACCAGGCGCGTGTCCGCCCCGCTCTCGCCGACGAAGGCGAGGCTTCCCCTCCTGCGGAGCGCGTCGATGCAGAGCCTGTGGGCCGCCGGCGACCCCGAGCAGTCCACTGCCCGGTCCACGCCGATCCCGCCGGTCAGGTCGCGTATCCGTTCCAGCGCGTCCTCGTCCACCGGATCGATGACGTGCGCGGCGCCCAGTTCCATGGCCTTCGCCTTGCGGTAGGGATGGGATTCCACGGCGATGACCTCGGCGCCGAGATGAGATGCGCCGATCACCCCGCCCAGGCCCACCGGCCCCATGCCGGTAATCATTACAGTGTCGCCGCCCCGGACCTGGAGGCGGTCGAAGGCACCGTAGGTCGGCCCCAGTCCGCAGCAGGCCATGGCCCCATGCTCATAGGACATATCATCGGGAATGGGCGTCAACAACCAGTCCGGTTTGAGCATGTACTGCGCGACAGTCGCCCTGCCTTCGGCCGATCCGGTGAAGGCCTCGAAGTCCACGTTGTTTTCGCAGTGGATGTAGTCCCCGGACCGGCACAGGGCGCAATCGCCGCAGGGATACCCGGGCATGACCACTACCCGGTCTCCCACCTCGACCCGGCACGGCTGCGCGACCTCGACCACCTCACCGGACGCCTCGTGGCCCAGGTAGTCTTCCTCGCGGCCGGCCGCGAATCCCTTGAACTCGTTGCAGAGCGGTGCCGCGTGGATCTTGATCAGTACCCAGTTTTCCCGCGGTTTCGGAACGTCGGCTTCCACGACGCCGCCCCGGTTCCGACCGAGTATCACTGCCCGTTTCATAAAAAGATTCCTGAAGGGGATTCCTGAGGGCACGATCATTGTTCAGACTGAAGAACGGCTTCGAGCCGGGCATGCGTATTCCAAGCCGCAATATAACGTCCGTCCGATCTTGACGCAACATACCGCAGGCTGTTACTTGGTAAGTCAATGAGCAGACTCTACCACAACGAATCCGGTCGTGTCATCCCTTCGCTGTGCGAGGAACTTACACGGTTCAGACGTGTCCGCGTCATCCTGAATCTGCCGGCCACCGGATCCGACGCAATCCTGTACGTGCTGGCCCGGTCCCACCGGGTCGGCGACAACCCGCTGCACTGGTCGGTCAACGGGATCCGCCAGGAAGTGATCGAGGCCGGGGAGGATCTCCATTACAGATGGTACGAACGTACCGTGAAGTCCGGCGACCTGCGCGACGGGGACAACAGGGTGGAGCTGTGGACCGATGACGCCGCGATGACGGGATGGTCGCTCGCGCTGGAAGCGGGCTGCGCCCAGTCGAACAGTGCGTTGACCGACGACGGCGGCGCAAGCTGGCGTTCCCACCGCATGGGTTACCTGAACGCGGTCGAAGGAAACTACTGTGTGCGGATGCGGCTGGAGGAAGGCCGGGACGACCCGCCGCCGGACATGGCCTGGGAATCCGCCGGCCACCCCAGGGCACAGTCGATGCGTGACCGGATACCCCGCGGCATTGTGAACGGCAGCGATCGACTGACCCGGGTGCGGGCGCTTTCCGCGTGGATTGCGGCAGGCTGGGAACATTCGGGATCCCGCCGCGGGACGGCATACGCGCCGTGGGACGCGGAGACCATTCTCGCATGGGGCGTGAGCCGGCAAGGTCACAGCGGCGAAAGTTCCATCACCATGTGCGTCCACTATGCGGTGGCCTTCGTCAGTGCCTGCCAGGCGCTGGGAATCCCGGCGCGCTGCTCGGCGCTGATGGGAACGCCTAATAGTTATGAAGGCCATTTCGTGGCCGAAGTCTGGTTCGACGATTACCGGAAGTGGGTGATGGTGGACCCCAACATCGACGTGATCCTGTTTCGCGGCGGAGAACCCCTTTCCATTCCGGAGATCCAGGGACTGGACGGGCTGGCCGGCGGACTGGCCCCCTATGTCGAATGGGGCAGCGGGACGAGATTCCAGCAGACGTTCTCCCACATGCGGGACTTCATAAGAAACAGCCTGCTCCGGGGGGTATGCTTCCGCCACCGAAGTATCTGGCCGCGGACCGATTTTTTCTCCCATCCCGAACTGACGCCGCCGGGGCACGGTTCCGTGTCCTACTGCGAGACCGACCTGGTCTGGTCGGAACCGGACCGGGAGGCGGGTTTCGGCATGTTCAGGTACTTCGCGCCGGCCGCTTACTTTACTTCGCCACCCGACAAGGCGGCCTATGCCTGATCTGATCACGAGTGAGGAAATGCTGATCGACCGGATGACGGCCCCGTCGACGGCCGTCGTCGAGGCCGTGTCGGAACTGGAAGGCGACGTGGTGATCCTGGGCGCCGGCGGGAAGATGGGGCCGACCCTGGCGGAACTCCTCGTACGGGCCGGCGCGCGGCGCGTGATCGGCGTCTCCCGGTTCAGCGACGCAAGGGTGGGCGCGTATCTCGAAGAAGCCGGCGTGGAAGTCGTTCGGGCGGACCTGCTCGACGAAAAGGACCTGGACCGTCTGCCGGACGCACCGAATGTCCTGTTTCTCGCGGGGTTCAAGTTCGGCGCCACGGGCAACGTGCCGATGACCTGGGCGATGAATGCCTGGCTGCCGGGCCGGATCATGCGAAGGTACGCCGGATCCCGCGTCATTTACGTGAGTTCGGGCAACGTGTATGCCTATACCCCGGTCGCGGAGGGCGGCGCGGACGAGGACGGCGAAATCGGACCGGTGGGTGAATACGCCCAGTCGCGCCTGGGCGGGGAACGCATCGCCGAGCACCTGTGCCTGGAACAGGGAACGCCCCTTCTGATCGTCCGTCTGTTCTACGCCACGGAACTGCGGTACGGCATCATCCACGACCTCGGCAGAAAGATTCACGACGGCGTGCCGATCGACCTGGCCATGGGCCACGTGAACCAGATCTGGCAGGGAGACGCCAATCGTTACCTGGCCCGTCTGTTCCCCTTGTGCACCAGTCCCGCCACGATCCTGAACCTGACCGGGTCGGATGTCCTCTCCGTCCGATCGATGTCCGAAATGCTCGGACGCCGGTTGGAAATGGAGCCGGGTTTCACTGGCCGGGAAAGCGACACGGCCCTGCTTGGCAACGCAAGCAAGCTGTTCGACAGGCTGGGTGAGCCGGAGGTCCCGCCCGAAAGGATCGCGGATTGGGTCGCCCACTGGATCCGTATCGGTGGCCGCAGCCTGGACAAACCGACCGGGTACGAGTCGCGCAGCGGACGTTTCTGATCGAAGGATACCATCGCTGGAGAGTAGCCATGCAGGATGCAATGCCCCCATCGGTCCGATCGGCCATGCGGCGAGGCGTGGTCATCCCGGCCCATCCGCTGGCCGTAACGGAGGACCGGCGACTGGATGAACGGCGCCAGCGGGCCCTTACGCGTTACTACATCGCGGCCGGGGCCGGAGGACTCGCAGTAGGCGTCCACACGACCCAGTTCGAGATCCGGGACCCCGCCCACGGACTCTACGAACCGGTACTCGGCCTGGCCGCGGAGGTCATGGATCGGGAAGCACCATCGGACTTCATCCGGATCGCGGGGATCTGCGGACGGACGGACCAGGCGACCGGCGAGGCGGAAGCGGCGCGGTCGCTCGGATACCATGCCGGACTGCTCAGCCTGACCGCCATGAGCGGCGCCTCGGAAGACGAACTCATCGCGCACTGCCGTGCCGTGGCCGACGTCATTCCCGTCATGGGATTCTACCTGCAGCCGGCGGTCGGCGGACTGGTGCTTCCTTACCGTTTCTGGCGGCGGTTCGTCGAACTGGAAGGGGTGGTGGCCATCAAGATAGCGGCGTTCAACCGGTACCATACGCTCGATGTGCTGAGGGCACTGGCGGAGTCCGGAAGGCAGGAGGAAATCACGCTTTACACCGGTAACGACGACAACATCGTGATGGACCTCCTGACCGACCACGTTTTCCAGTGCGGCGACGGAAGCCGGTCCGTACGGTTCAAGGGCGGGCTGCTGGGACACTGGGCCGTCTGGACCCGGGGCGCGGTTGCGCTGCTGCGGGAATGCCAGGGCGCCTCCTCGTCCGGCGGACCCGTACCCCAACACCTGCTGACCCGCTCGATCGAGGTCACGGACTGCAACGCGGCCTTCTTCGATCCGGCCCACGATTTTGACGGGTGCATCCCCGGGATTCACGAGGTTCTGCGCAGGCAGGGCCTGCTCGAAGGCACGTGGTGCCTCAATCCCGATGAGACGCTGTCCCCCGGTCAGTACGAGGAAATCAACCGGGTATACAAAGCTTATCCCCATCTCAACGACGACCATTTCGTCGCCGAACACCGGGACGACTGGCTCCGGTAGACGGGGCGCTGAAGACCAACCGGAAACGGAGCGGAACATGAAGATCACCCGCATCGAAACCATCCCCATCGAAGTCCCCCTCAAGCAGGGCATGACCACGAAAACCGCCCATGGCGAACACATCGTCTCCCCTTATGTCATCCTCCGGATCCACACGGACGAGGGGTTGGCCGGACTGGGAGAGGCCACGGTCGCGCCGCGCTGGAGCGGGGAAACGTCCGCCTCGTGCGCCGCCGCGATACGGGACCTGGTGGACCCCGCGCTCAAGGGCGAGGACCCGGCGGACGTGAACCGGCTCTGCGGGGTCATGGACGAGGTCATTAAGCTGAACCCCTTTACCAAGGCGGCCGTGGAGATGGCGTTGTGGGACCTGGCGGGGAAGCGCGCAGGCGTTCCGCTCTACCAGCTGCTGGGCGGCAAGGTCCGGCAGGAGATCCCCATGAAGATGGTGGTCGGCGCCTTCGACGTGCCTGCTTCCGTTGCACTGGCGGAAAAGTTCCTGCAGTGGGGCGTGCAATGTCTCAAGGTAAAGGTCGGACTGGACCCCGGGGAGGACCTCGAACGCGTCCGCGCGGTCCGCGCCCTGGCCGGTCCCGGCATCCGGATGAGCATCGACGCGAACTGCGGGTGGCCGCCGGCGGTGGCCCGCCGCATGCTGCGTCTCCTGGAGCCCCTGGACATCCTTTTTGCCGAGCAGCCCTCGGCGCCGCAGTTCGACGATGAAGCGGCCCTGATCCGCACGGGCACGACCATCCCCATCATGGCCGACGAGAGCGTATTTACCGTACACGACGCCATGCAGACGGTACTCAGGCGGTCCGCGGACATCATCAGCGTATATCCGGGGAAGAACGGAGGCATCGGCCAGACGCTGGGCATTTCGCATGTGGCCCGCGCGGCGGGACTGCGTTGTCACATGGGCAGCAATCTCGAACTGGGGATCGGCACGGCGGCCATGCTCCACGTGGCGGCCAGCGTGGAGGCTATCGACAGCGAAACCTATCCCGGAGACCTGCTCGGACCGTTATACCACGAAGGCGATATGATCGAGACGCCGCTGGAACTCGGGCCGGTCACCGCGAAGGTACCCGACGGCCCCGGACTCGGCGTCACCCTTGATGAAGCACAGGTCGCGCGCTGGAAGGACAGGTAGACACACCCAACCTCAGAAAGGACAGCCATGGCTGACGAACGGACCTACAGGGCCTGCGTGGTGGGCTTGAGCGGCATCGGGGCGGGAAGCCCCCCGGCCGACGGCGACCACGGGATGGGCCATGAAATGCCCAACCGCCACGTGCCCGCCTATGCCCTCCTGCCGTTTACCGAGGTAGTCGGCGTCTGTGACCTGAAAGAAGACCTCCTGCAGGACACCCTCAGGGATTGGTCGGGTACCTTTCCGGGCCTGAGAGGATTCACGGACTACCGGGAGATGCTGGAAGCCTGCAGGCCCGATATCCTGAGCGTAGTGACGTCGGACCACCGCCACGCGGACATCGTCGTGGACGGCGTCGCGGCGGGCGTCCGGGGGATTTACTGCGAAAAACCGATCGCGACCTCCCTCGCGGACGCCGACCGCATGATCGCCGCGGTGGAAAGCCGGAACGTGCCCATGACCATCAACCACACCAGGCGGTGGGGACCGGTGTACCGGGAAGTCAGGAAGCTGCTCGACGAAGGCGTAATCGGCGAGCTGCAACGAATCGTACTCAACTTTGGCGGCCCGCGGGCCATTCTCTTCCGAAACGGTACCCACATGATCGACATGACCTGCTATCTCGCGGGCTCGGTTCCCGAATGGGTATTCGCCGAGCTCGACGAAGGCTACGAGGACTACTGGCCCTACCGGGGCGACGGCGGCAGGAACGCGGACCTGGAGCCCGGTTGCTCCGGCTTCATCCATTTCAAGAACGGCGTGCGGGCCTTCTACAACGGTTCGAAAGGCAGGGAATGCCGGGGCGGTTACCAGCTCGACGGCACCGGCGGATGGATGTTCGTCCATGAGGACCACTACGAACTCGACACGGGGAGCGGCATCCAGACCATCACCCCCAAGGGCCCGACCCACTACTACTCCGCGGCAGCCATCCGGGACCTCGTCCATGTCATGGAAAACGGCGGCGAGACGGTATCTCCGCCGCGCGCGGCCCGGAATACCCTGGAGATCATCCTGGGGTTTCTCGCTTCGCAGAAGCACGGCAACGTACGCATCGACTTCCCATTGGACGAGAACACCGTCTGACCCGCCATGAGCGTTCGCATCGCCATAGACACGGGCGGCACGTTTACCGATCTCGTCCTGTCCGACCCCGACACGGGCCGCCTGGTATTCCACAAGGTACCGAGTACGCCGGCCGATCCGAGCCGGGCACTGGTGGAAGGCGTCAGGGAACTCGTCTCACAGTCCGGATTTGCCCGCGCGGACATCCGGTTCCTGATCCACGGCACCACGGTGGCCACCAACACCATACTCCAGCGAACGGGCGCCCGAACCGCTTTCATCACAACCGAAGGTTTCCGGGACGTGCTCCACATTCAGCGGCAGGACCGACCCCACCTGTACAACATGCGTGTTCGCCGGACGCCGGCCCTCGTACCTCGATCCCTGCGGTTCGAGCTGCCGGAACGAACGCTGCACGACGGTTCGGAATCCCTGCCCGTCGACCAGGACCGGCTGAACGATCTGATCGAAGCGCTCAGGAAGGAAGGCATCGAAGCGATCGGCATCGGATTCCTCCACAGCCACGTCGATCCCGGCCACGAGCGGTCGGTCGGCGATGTGCTGCGGCATGAACTGCCGGACGCCACGATCTGCCTTTCCTCCGACATGAGCCGCGAAGAGGGCGAATACGAACGGTTCAGCACCTGTGCCATGAACGCTTACGTGCAACCGGTCATGACGAACTACCTCAACCGTGTGAACGGCGCGCTCGTGGACGCCGCCATTGAAGCGCCGCTCTACGTCATGAAATCCAACGGTGGCGTCACCTCGGCCCGGGACGCCGCGGATCACTGTGTGCATACGATACTGTCCGGACCCGCCGGCGGTGTGGTGGCCGGAGACGAGATCGGCCGGCGGCTCGGCCGGCCCAATGTGATCACGGCCGACATGGGCGGTACGAGTTTCGACGTGGCCATGATTCACGAAGGCACCATCGCCTTCGCGAAGAACGCGGAAATCGACGGCCTCGCCCTGAAAGCGCCCATGATGGACATCCACACGATCGGCGCGGGGGGCGGAAGCATCGCGTGGATCGATTCGGGCGGCGCATTGCGGGTGGGTCCGCAGTCCGCGGGGGCCGCACCGGGTCCCGCCTGCTACCGGGCCGGCGGTACCGAACCCACCGTAACGGACGCGAACCTGGTCCTGGGCCGGCTTTCCACGGACAGCCTGCTGGGGGGTGCCATCACCCTGGACCCGGCGGCCGCGCAACGTGCGATCGAGGAGAAGATCTCCGCCCACTTGGGCTGCACGGTCGAGGAGGCCGCCGAAGGGATCATACGCGTGATCAACGCTTCAATGACGGCGGCCATCCGCAAGCTCACCGTGGAGCGCGGGTACGATCCGCGTCTTTTCACCCTGGTACCCTTCGGCGGCGCGGGGCCACTTCACGGCGTTGAACTCGCCTTGGAACTGGGGATACGCGACGTGGTCATCCCGCTCGCACCCGGGGTCGCCTCCGCCGAGGGCCTGGTATTCTCCAACCTGCGGACGGACCGGATCCAGACCCACGTGGAACTGCTGGATCGACTTGGCGTGGCGGAATTCGAAGAGATGCTGGTCAACCTGACGGGGCAGGCGATAGACGATCTGGCCACCTCCTCGGAGGGTAGCGATCCCGTCATCAGCCGGCGCGTGGGGCTGCGTTATTCAGGACAGGGCTACGACATTCCCATCGACCTGCCCGAGGGCGCCGTCGACCTGGCCTTGCTCGAAACGGCCTTTCATACCGAACACGAGCGGCAGTACGGATACGCGCGGATGGACCAGCGCGTTCAACTCGTCAACGTGTGGGTTTCCGCGGAATTGCCCATTTCGGATGACCGCAGGAAGCTGGCGGATCGGGGCGTATCCGATCGGACCGCGCCCTTCGCCACCCGCCCGGTCTACTTCGCTGGCGACTGGATGGACACGCCGGTATTCGGCAGGACCGGCTTGCTTCCCGGACAGCGGATCGACGGTCCGGCCATCGTCGAACAGCTCGATTCCACAACGCTGATCGGACCCGGGCAGACCGCATGGGTCGACGAATGGGAACAGATCACCATAACCAGGCTGGATACGGCATGAAGACCGACCCCATTACCCTGGAACTGATGCGCAACCGGTGGACCGGCATTGCGGAAGAAATGTGCGCCGCCCTGATCCGCACCAGCTACTCCACCAATATCAAGGACCGGCGCGACTGCTCCGCGGCCATCGTGCAACCCTCCGGGGAGATCCTGGCGCAGGCCGAGTCGGGCGTCCCCCTGCACCTGGGCGTGATGCCCGGGGTGGTAAGGTCCATTCTTGAAGTCTATCCGGTTTCGGCCATGAAGCCCGGCGACGTCTACATCACGAACCTGCCCTATCCCGCGGGGCCGGGGCATCTGCCGGATGTTTCCCTGGTATCCGCCATTTTTCATGAGCATCGCCCGGTCGCGCTGGCAGCATCGACCGCCCATCACGTGGACATGGGCGGGTTCGCGCCCGGAAGCATGCCCTTCGGGGTGACGGAGATCTACCAGGAGGGCCTGCAGATCCCGCCCCTGCCCGTTTTCAAGGGGGGACGGCTCGACGAAGAGATCTACCGGCTGATCAACCAGAACGTGCGGACGCAGTACGAGGTGCGAGGCGACCTCATGGCGCAGTTCGCCTGCGCCCAGATCGGCCAGCAGCGGGTGAGCGACCTCATGTCCCGGGAGTCGCCCGATGAAGTCGTTCGCTACATGGACGAAATCCAGGACTACGCCGAACGACGGATGCGGACGGGCATCCGTTCACTGCCCGACGGCGAGTACGCATTCGAAGACTACCTGGACGACGACGGCGTTACCGGCGAACCGGTGAAGATCGCGGTCACGCTGACCATATCCGGAGACGAACTGCGCGCGGACTTCTCGGGGTGCAGCGACCAGGTCCTGGGTCCGCTGAACGCGCGGCTGCCGGCGGCCGCTTCCTGTATCAGCTACGTGTGCAAGGCGGTGATCGATCCGGACCTGCCGGCCTGCGCCGGAGCGTACCGGCCGCTGGACATCTACGCGCCCGAGGGCTCCATCCTCCAGGCCAACTACCCGGCGGCCATCGGGAACGCCAACATCCTGACGGACCAGCGGGTCGTGGACGTGCTCATGGGCGCGCTGTACCAGGCCGCGCCCGACCGAGTCTGCGCAGCCTGCAGCGGGGAAATGAACCTGGTCAACATCGGCGGGATCGATCCCGGCACGGGCGATTACTACAACTACGTGGAAACCTACGCGGGCGGACAGGGCGCCATGTCCGACCTCGACGGCGAGGACGGCGTGCACACCCACCTCACCAACACCCGGAACGCGCCGGTCGAGATCATGGAACGCACCTATCCGCTCCGGGTCGAGCGGTACGGCCTGATCCCGGACACCGAGGGACCGGGACGCCAGCGCGGCGGGTGCGGGATGATGCGGGAACTGAAGTGCCTCGGCGAACGCACAATCATCACACTGGGTTCCGACCGCCGCAAGTTCACGCCCTGGGGACTCGAAGGCGGCGGAAACGCCACGGGGGCCCACTGTTACGTGATCGACACTGAAGGGTGCGAAAGAGAGATCCCTACCAAAGCCCATACCGAACTGTACCGGAACGAGATCCTGCGGATCGAGACGCCCGGCGGAGGCGGCTGGGGCGAGCCGTCCCAGCGGAATGGAGCGAAGGTGGAGGAAGATGTCCGGAACGGGCTTGTCAGCCCGGAAAGGGCGGACGCACACTACCGCTGCGCGAAGGGCCGGAAACCGGCGAACTGATGGGACCTGACGGGACGTGACAGGACCAGATCGCCCTGTCTTGGATGCAACCATTGAGAGGATGCGGGGATTATGGCAACCGGCCGGGAAGACACGAAACCGAAGCGCATCGCCATCATCGGCGGCGGGGTATCCGGGCTCGGGGCCGCATGGGCGCTGCATCACCACCCGGACCGGTTTGACTTCCGGCTGTACGAGGCCCGGGACCAGGTGGGCGGGAACGCGATTACCGCCGACATGCCGCAGGATGACGGCGGCACCATACCTTTCGACATATCCGTCACCGCGCTGATCCCTTCGGTTTATCATCACTTCCTGCTATTGATGCGTCGGTTCGGCATCGAACTGTTCGATATCCGTTTCAACTACAGCGTGAAATACCACGGCCGGGTGTACGCCCACGACTACGACTCGGACATCCGGCGACAGTTGCAGCCCGAAATAGCCCGGTTTCAACGGGTCCTGAAGCGTCTGCACCGGTTTGGCCGGCTGACCCGGTCCCGGTCGAGGCTGATGAACGCCCTCAACCCGTTCAATTACATCACGATGCGGACGGTGCTCAACCTGGGCGGGTTCTCCGGAGACTTCAGATACAAGATCCTGAAACCCATGTTCGTCAATTTCCTGATGGCCACGAACGTGTTCGACATGCCAGCGGCCCTTTTTGCGAGATACCTGGAGTTTTTCAACATCGAACGCGCAACGCCCATGCAGACCTGGGACCAGGGCACGCGCCGAATCTATGAGCACCTGACGGCCGGATTCCGGGACAGGATTTACCTCAACCGACCGGTGCGAAAAGTGCTCCGCCGGGAGGCCTGCGTCGTGGTCGAGGACGCCGACGGCGTGGAGGAGACGTTCGACGCGGTGATCTTCGCCTGCAACGCGAACCAGAC
>JAPPBT010000080.1 GCA_026702745.1 Gemmatimonadota bacterium | reverse complement strand
TGGGATGTCCTCGGGGGGCCGGAGGGCCTGGACGTGACCAGCGTCCACGAAGATATTGGGGACGCTATGCGGAAGGGGGAGGGCGATCCCCTGGTACCCGGCCGCCTGCCGCAACTCGAGCTCGTGGAACCCTACACGGGCCTGGTGCCCCCGGATCGCCAGGCAGAAGCGCCCACCGAGGAGCAGCTGCTCGAGATCGGCAGCAACAACTGGGCGGTGAGCGGCGCCCTGTCCATCACGGGCCAGGTCATGGTCGTCAACGATCCCCACCGCCGCCTCGAGAACCCCTCCCTGCGGTACTATTCCCATCTGAACGCACCGGGTTGGAACGTGATCGGGGCCAGCGAGCCGCCCTTCGTGGGCGTGACCGCCGGACACAACGACCGGGTCGCGTGGGGATACACCTTCGCGGGGGTCGACGTGAACGACGTGTACGTGGAGGAGCTCCACCCCGACCAGCCGGACATGGTACGATGGCGGGGCGGATGGGAACCCCTGCGCGTCATCACGGAGCAGATCCCGGTGAAGGGCGAGGAGCCCCGGGAAGTCGTGCTGAAGTACAGCCGCCACGGACCCGTGTTTTATGAAGATCCGGAGAACGGGGTGGTCTATGCCGTGCGTTCCATCACCCACGAGCCGGGCACCGCCCCGTACCTGGGCTGCTTCCGCATGGCCCAGGCCGAAAGCGCCGAGGACTTCTTCGAGCGGGCCATGTTCTGGAAGGTACCGACGCACAACCTGGTTTTCGGCGACGTGGAGGGCAACATCGCCTTCCAGGTATCGGCCCTCACGCCGGACCGCGAAGGCTGGAACGGCCGGCTGCCGGTCCCCGGCGACGGACGGTACGAGTGGCAGGGGTTCCGGGAAGACCTGCCCCGGGAGTACAATCCCCAGCGCGGCTGGGTCGGGACGGCCAACAACGATTCCCATCCGCCGGACTACACGGGACGCCCGGTCATGTTCCACTCGTCGAGAGGCGTCGAATACTCCCGGATCGAGCGCATGAAGCAGCTGTTGCAGCCCAACCGGAAATACACCGTCGACGACCACAAGCGCATCCAGCTGGATGCCTATTCGCTGCGGGCCGAGGCGGATATTCCCTCGTTTCAGGGCTGGACGTCGGACGATGCGGAAGTCGAACGGGCCCGTGCGCTTGTAGCCGATTGGAACGGCGTCCTGGACCGCGACAGCGCCGGCGCGGCGGTCTGGTACCGGTGGCGGGGGGAGGCCGAAGCCGCCGCCTACGACCCGGAGACACCGGACGACGAACGCCGGCCGCTCGTGGAAGCCGGCCTGCGCAAGACCGTGGTCCGGCTGAAAGGCGAACTGGGCGAGGATTGGGATGAGTGGCGGTACGGGCGCCTGCAGAAGAGCCCCTTTACCCACCTCCTGTCCGATGCCTTCTCCCTGCCGGCCGTGGAGCGATCGGGCGGGTTCGGCACGATCGCGGCCACGTCGGTGAGTTTCCGGCACATCCTGGACACGGAAGACTGGGACCGTTCCGTCTTCATCATCACGCCGGGCCAGTCAGGCCAGCCCGGAAGCCCCTACTACGGCAGCCTGCTGGAGACCTGGGGGAACGACGAGTATCTCCAGTTGGCGTTCAGCCGGGAGGCGGTGGAGGAACTCGCGGGGCACCGGCTTACCCTGTCTCCGCGCTGAGCGGCGGGGACCTACTGTCGCCGCGCTGATCGGCGCTGAGCGGCGAAGCGCTCGGCCGATATTGAAACTTTGTTGCCGAAGGGACGTTAGCTGAGTGGAGTACCGTGTACTGGGGAAGACCGGGATCGAGGTCTCGTCCGTCGGCCTGGGTTGCTGGCCCATGGCCGGGATGGCCGGGGGCGCGAACTGGTCGGGTATCGACGATGAGGAGTCCATCGCCACCATCCAACACGCGGAATCCCTGGGGATCAACCTGCTCGACACGGCCAACGGGTACGGCGCCGGCCACAGCGAAAGGATCATCGGCCGGGCGCTCCGTGGCAGGCGGGACCGCTACGTGGTCGCCACCAAGGTCGCGCCGCGGTCCGACGACCCGGAGGAGCCTTTACAGCGGTACATCACGCGGAACTGCGAAGGAAGCCTGGAAAGACTTCGGACCGACTATATCGACATCTACCAGTTGCACGGCGAACCGGACGAGAACGGCATGCCGGCAATCGTAGAGGCGTTGACACGGCTGGTCGAAGCCGGCAAGATACGGTGCTTCGGCATCTCGACCTACGAAACGGATGTCATGAGGGCCCTGATGGCGCTGGGCGATCTTTCGATGGTCCAGATCGGTTATAGCATGGTAAATCCGGTGGGGCAGGCGGGACTCCAGTTCGCGGAAGCGCAAAACCTGGGGACGCTCATCCGCGTGCCGCTCGCCCAGGGTGCGCTGACCGGCAAGTATTTCGATTCGCTGTCCCGGCTCGATCCCGAGGACCGTCGGCACGAGCGTTTCGACAATCCCCGGATACGGGCCGCACTGAAGAAACTGTCGGAGCTTTCCTTCCTGGCAGATAGCGGAAAGCGCACCATGGTACAGGCAGCGCTACGGTTCGTGCTGGACACGCCGGGCGTGACCTCGGTGATACCCGGCGCCAAGAACCGGGCGCAACTCGAAGAGAACGCGGGGGCGGACTGCGTACCCCCTTTGACCGCCGACGAACGGAAACAGGCCCTGGCCATCGGCGGGGCAGCGAACTGGCCGCTTCCGCCCTACACGAACTGGACTTGATGTGCGTATTCGACACGTTCGTAATCTGCGCAGCTATTCGTGTGTGGCTTACGCGGCCGTTCCCGGCGTAGTCTGCGAAACCTCATCCATTAACGAATCGCTTTAGAGAACAGGGACAATTGGAGGAATTTGATGCGGCGCTTGATGTTATGCCTTCTGCTCTTCTTCACCGCAGGATGTGGACGGGTGTTTCTGGGCGACACCCAGAAAGTGGAGATCAACGTGACCCCCGCGGACGCCCGGATCAAGATCCCGGACCGCATCGACCGGGACACGAATCCGTTCACGATCGAACTTCCCCGGAACGAGTCCCACCTGGTTGAGATCACCAAGCCCGGCTACGAGACGAAGTGGATCGTCCTGCAGAAGGTCAAACTGCCCTCGGTGATCATCGCCGACATCCTGCTCACCCTCGGCATCGGCCTTTTCATCGACATCTACTGGGGGACCTGGGAAGGACTCAAACCTTCGAGGCTGGACGTGACGCTGGAACCGGAAAGCGCGGAGGGAGGTCCCGTCAACGTCCCGCTGAACCTGGCCGAATCCACCCTGACCGTGCAGGACGGGTCCGTCCGGATCAAGGTGCACGTCCTCAAGTGATTCGGGCCAGGTGGATATCGGACGGTCTATGATTTCGACCGCACCTACTGTTTCGACCGCACCTACTGTTTCGACCGCACCTACTGTTTCGACCGCACCGACCGGTATCTCAGGAACAACTCCTGACCGACCCGCCTGGACTCGATCAACCTGAGCTTGCGGAAATCGACGCTGGTGAAGCCCTTGCCGTCCGCGGCCGTCGGCGCGGTGCTTCCGCCGATTACGACGGGGCAGAGGGTCAGGTACACCTCGTCCACCAGTCCGGCCTCCCAGAAGGCCATGTTGACCTCGCCTCCGCCTTCGACGAGTAACCGGCCTATGCCGCGATCGGCCAGCATCCGGCAGAATGCGTGGAGATCCACGGTGGTCCGGCCCACCCGGATCACTTCAGCAAGATCCTCAAACGGCAAGACTTGCTCGTCCGTCGCCTGTTGCGTCGTCGCGATGATCCGTTCGACCCGGTCGTCTTCCCAGTACCTTCCTGTGCGGGGCAGATCCATGGACCGGGACAGGATCACCGAGACCGGATGGAGAGATTTGCCCAGGCGCCTGCGTTCATCCCTTCGCCGGGCCGCCTTGATCCTGACCGGCGGATCTTCCGCGCGGAGCGTACCGGCACCGATGAGCACGGCATCGGCGTCCGCCCGGATCTCATCCATCAAACCGCGGTCGATTCTGCTCGTGAAGCGGACCGGATCGCGTTGCTCCGTGGATAACTTTCCATCCAGGCTCAATGCGTAATTCAGCAGGATGTACGGCCGTTGGTCAGACTTCATGTGAAGCGCTTCGGTTGGCGTCCTGTTAAGGCTTCCTGTTAATTGGAAACACCCTTAAAATCGTCTTGACAGATCAACAAAGCCAGTATATTATTCAAGTCGAATTTCAGCAAGACAAAGTCCGGATTCATTCTCCGGGATGGCATCCGGCAGAAGGAAGCGCATCCGCGGTAGGTCGGCTTTCCGGTCCAGATCTGCGGATCGCCCTATCAGCGTCAGTACCCCGCCACACTTAGGTTTATCATTCCTGAAGCCGTTTGACTCGCGTGCGATAGCGCCAGCGCATTGTGTAGATGGTTCCGCTTGAGAGAGGCAGAGATTCGTGAAAGTCAGAGAAATCAAACACGGGGACGTCACGGTACTGGAACTGAGCGGCCGCATGGCCGAGGGAAGGGATACCGACGCCCTGAGCGAACGCATCAACCGGCTGGCCGACCAGGGTTCCAGGAAGATCATCTTCGATCTGAGCAAAGTGTACTGGATCGACAGTTCAGGCCTGGGACTGCTCATTCGCGCCTATACCCGCATGCAGAAGGTCGGAGGCGATCTTAAGCTCGCGAGCGTGACGCGCAGCGTCAGCAGCCTCCTGCAGATGACCAAGCTGACGACCGTTTTCGCCGTCCACGATACGCTGGAAGGCGCCATCGAGGCCTTCGGAATCTGAACCGGGCGGACTGATACCCATCATGGCTGATCAGCACCCCGGCCAGGTCCAGACCCACGGAAGCCGGACCGCCGAACTCGTGGCGGTAAGCCGCGCCCGGCACCTCCTCCGGCACAAGCCGCCCTACATCTTCCACGATTCCTTCGCGTTCCAGTTCCTGAGTAAACGGTGGAAACGGATCCTCGGATCCTGGCTGCGCGATGCCTTCGTCTCGAAAATCGTCCTGCGCAGGCTCATGCCGATCACCACCCAGCCGCTGACCCGGGCCCGCTTTACCGAAGACAGCCTGCTGGCGGCGATCGATGATGGCGTGGGCCAGTACGTCATACTCGGTTCCGGCTACGATACCTTCGCCCTGCGTCATCCCGGGCTCGACGTGACCATCTACGAAATCGATCTCGCTTCCACGATCGCCCTGAAACGGGAACGGGCCGGGGCCGCCGGACTGGCGTTGCCGGACAGTCTGCGGCTGATCCCCATCGATTTTGAAAAAGACGACCTCGCGGACCGGCTGACCGCCCATGGATTCAACCCGGAGAAACGGTCCTTCTTCAACTGGCTGGGCGTGACGTACTACCTGTCAAGGGATGCGATACAGGACACGCTGCATAAAGTGGCCGGAATAACCTGCCCCGATTCGGAGATCGTCTTCGACTACCTCGCCGAACCGAACAGCATTCCCGAGAACGAGCGTTCACGGGCCCTGAGCATGAAGAACTACGTAGGGAAGCTGGGGGAACCCATGATTACGTCATTCGACCCGGCCGCGGTGGAATCCGACTTCAACGCCGATGGCAAATGGAAGGTCGTCCGCAACGATTCGCCGATCGACCAGCAGAAGCGGTACGTGGAAGGTCGCAGCGACGTGTACGCCCTGCCGCCCCTGTTCTGGTGCCTGCACCTGAGAAGACGAGGTTGACCGGTCGCGGTCCGGCAAGGCATCCGGGAGTGATGACGGACCTTTTAAGGATTAAAGTATTTATTCCGAGCATTGTGATATTTCGCAACATATGCATAAGTCCTTAAAATACCTTGACATAATGGGTTTTTTAACATATACTAACTGCCTAATTCTTGAAAATTTGATATTCTCAAAATCATAGAAAACTCATAGATACAGGCGGCCTCTCATGTCCACATCGAACAGGCGTTCAATCGCCTTGATGGTATTCGGCTGGCTCTGCCTGGCCAGCATGCCAAGTTCCGCCGCGCTTGCCGATCAACAGGAAGACGCGGCGGCGGATTCCCTCTTATCGCTGCCCGTGCTGGAGGCGGAAGCGATTGTCGTTACCGGAACGGCGGTTCGCGAAACCCCGATCGAACTTCCCTATGCCGTGGCCCGCATCGACCGCGAAACGCTGGCCGAACAGGGGTCGCCGTCCATGGTCGACCTGTTCAAGAACCTGAGTGCGAGCAGCGGCGTCATCGGCGAGGCCAACAGCTGGTACAACGCCCAGTCGGGAGACATCCCGGAGACCGTGGCGAACATCAACCTGCGCGGCCTCGGCGCCTCGCGAAGCCTGGTACTGCTCAACGGCCGGCGGCAGACCTACGTGCCCGGCCGGCTCGTGGGGGGGCGGTTCGTCGACGTGAACGCCTTCCCGTCCATCTCCATCGAGCGGATGGACATCCTCAAGGAAGGCGCGGGAGCCGTGTACGGATCGGATGCGATCGCGGGCGTCGCCAATTTTATCACGCGCGGCAGTTTCGAGGGTTTTGAATTGGATATGTCCTACGACTATTTCGACGCGGGCGGAGACGCCCTGCTGGGCGGGATCTGGGGCGGCAAGGTCGGCGATTCCAACCTGGTCGTATCCCTGGAACACAAGCGCCGCGGAAACCTGCGCGCCGAAGAGCGGGACTGGGCGCTGCGCCCCTTTCCGAACTACGGCTGGGGCTGGTCCTGGTACGGGAATCCCGGCGCCTTCATCATACCGGATGGACTGCAGACCGATGAGAGCATACTGGCCGGGGAGACGCGTTTCGTGGATCCGGGCTGCGAGGGACTGGGCGGTTACCAGGTAGGCGCGAGCACGTGCCGGTTCCGCTACCAGCCCTGGGACAGCATCATCGAAAGACTCCAGCATACCCGGGGATTCGCCGAGCTGAACGGCTCGTTCGGCGAGACGGACTATCACCTGGAAGCGCTCTACCACGACGCACGGGTACCCGAATGGGAAACCACGCCTTCCTTTCCCCCCATCGCCTTCTACGACGGCGTACAGCAGGTGGGCGCGGACCATCCTGGTCGTGTGGCCTTCGTTGAACAGAACCCGACTTATACGAACGCCGACGGGGTTACGCTGGACCTGACCGGCGACCAGCCCTGGTACTTCTTCGGCCGGCTGGTGGGCAACGCCGGTCCCGGTCGCATACAGAGCAGGGAGTCCCGCACCCGCCGCCTGGCAGGATCCCTGACGGGGCCGATCGGTGAGTCCAGTCTGAGCTACGACCTGGGTATCTCCTATTCGGATACGAAGGGTACGGTGCGCCAGCCGGCGGAATATGCCTACCGCAAATTCCTGGCTTTCCGCGGGTACGGCGGTCCGAACTGCGGTGTCGGGGTCGTTGCGGACCCCAGCACGCCTTCCGGTCTCGCCCTCGGCGCCATCCCGGGCGGCGTATCTCCCGGTACCGGGAACTGCTCCTACTTCAACCCGTTCAGCAACGGCATCCAGTTTTCCGCGCAACCGGACGCACCGTACACCGACAGCGCCAATCCGAACTACCGTGCCGAGCTGGCCCACAGCGCCGAATTGCTCGACTGGATCAACGAAAAGGTCGCCACGACCAGCGAGGCCAGCCTGCTGTCGATGGAAGCCATCCTTAACGGTGTGATCAAGGAAGGCGTCGCCAGCTACGCCACAGGGTACCAGCTGCGCCGCGTCGATGTCTCCGCCCTGCCCAACGAGCCCGGCGACCTCTCCCGGAATCCCTGCCGCATACCGGGGGACAGAAGCTGCGCGATCCAGACCGGGTCCTTTACCTTTACGTCTGGTATTCATCCCTATGAGGCCAACCAGACGACCCACGCCGTGTTCGCCGAGCTGGCGCTCAAACCCATGGACTGGCTGGACAGCCAGGCCGCGTTGCACTTCGAGGACTACGGTTTCGCGAACAGCCTGGATCCGAAGATCTCGCTGCGGGCGCAGGTCAACGACTACCTGGCCCTGCGAGGCACGCTGCAGACCACTTTCCGGACGCCTTCCGTGGATGATCTCAACACGGACGTCGTCATCTACACGGCGTACGTGGGACCGACGAATGCCTGGAAGGCCATCGAAAACAGGGGGGTCGAGGATCTCGAGCCGGAAGAGGCGCTTACCTATAACCTGGGCGTGATCTTCGAACACGAAACCGGTTTCGAGATGACGGTGGACTACTGGAATTTCGATTTCAACAATCCCATCGGCGTCCTTCCCGATGCCGCGCTGGCCGCGGCCTACGTAAACCCGTCGACCCGTGCCGCCGTGCAGGATCGCATCTATTGTCCCGGAAACCGGAACGACGGGAGCTGCGCCCCGGGCGACATGGAGCGGATCCGGATCAACCACATCAATTGGCCCGGACTCAAGACTTCGGGGATCGACTGGCATATCGGCGGACGGCATGTGCTGGGCAACGGCGCGATCGACGCCCGCCTGGACGGCAGCTATACGCTGGACTATACCATCGAAGCGCTCATGCACAACGGCGTGGAGCTCGTCGCCGAGAACGAGGCCGTGGGTTTCCTCAACGCGACGAATCCCCTGGCGCCGCCCCTGCCTCCGCTGCGCATGAACGCGACCGTCGGGTACCACTGGAGCGACTACAGCGCCATCGCCAGGGGACATTACATCTCGTCATACGAGAACGGGGACTACTGGTTCGACACGGGGCCGGCGGGCGAAGACTGGACCCAGATCGACCCGTTCCTGACGCTAGACATGAACTTCCAGTGGCGGATTCCCGATACCGGCGTGGTGGCCACCCTGTCGTTGTTCAACCTGGCCGGCGCGGCGCCGCCCTACGTGAACCAGGAGCTGGCCTTCGATGCGCTGACCCATGATCCCAAGGGCCGGCGGATCAAGCTGGGCATGACGTACAGTTTCAGGTAGGTTTGAGGTACCCTCAGGAACCGTGATCCTGTCTCAGCCACCGGATGAAGGACAGGGTCATCAGGACGAGTACGGCGATGAGCGGCAGCGCCACGATCAGGGAAGCCGACTGGACCGCCCGCAGGCTTTCCGTCCCCCCCACGAACATCAGCGACAGCGCCACGGAACTGAGCACGACCGCCCAGAAGCAGCGGTGCCAGCGCGCGGGTTCACGCACTTCGGCTTGCTCCCGGGTCGCTACCGACGCCAGGATGTAGGAGGCGGAATCCAGCGTGGTGGCGGCGAAGATGATCGCCAGGGTCACGAAAACCAGCAGCAGCGGTATTGCGAAGGGGAGCACCCGGTCTCCTACGGCGACCACCGTGGCGATGATCGCCTCCGGCGTCATGTTGCGCGCGACCAGGGCGGTGAGGTCCAGTGAGCCCTCCAGCTGCAGGAACAGGCTCGTATTGCCGAGTACCCCGAAGAACATCCAGCAACCCATCGCGCCGCCGATGGTCTCGGCGGCGATCAGCTCGCGGATCGTGCGGCCCCGTGAGATGCGGGCGACGAACAGGCCCATGAACGGCGCGAAGGCGATCCACCACGCCCAGTAGAAAACCGTCCACTGCTCCGGGAACGTAGCCTGTGGAACCGGACTCCCTTCCCCCGATGCCGATATCAGCGAATCCCACTTTACGATCGGATCCAGGTACAGGCTCATCTTGATGAAGTTCTGCATCAGCAGACCGATGCTGTTGGTAATCGTGTCTATGATGAACAGCGTCGGTCCCGCCAGGAAGACGAACGCCAGCAGCGCGATGGTGAGCCACAGGTTGAATCGGCTCAGCATGCGGATACCGCGCTGCAACCCGGTGTAGACGCTCACGCCGAAGATCACCCCCAGCGTAATCACCACCGAGGCGTCCAGCCAGAAACCCCTGTCGACGCCCAGCATCTCCGACAGTCCCGCCGAGATCATGGGCGTACTGAGCCCGATGGACGTCCCGACCCCGCCGAGCAGGCCGAACATGAACAGCATGTCGATGAACTTGCCCGGCAGGCTCCGGGCCGCCTGTTCGCCGATCACGCCTTCGCAGGCCGCCGACATGCGCAGGACCGGCCGCCGCCGGTTCCAGAAGAGGTAGGCGAGGGGCAGGGTGGGAATGCAGTAGATCGCCCACGCCGTGAATCCCCAGTGGAACAGTCCGTAGGTCGCCGCCCACTCCGTGGCCTCGGCGGACCGGGGTTCAAGTCCGAAGGGCGGATTCATGTAGTAGTACGCCCACTCGATGGTGCCCCAGTACAACACGCTGGCGCCGATGCCGGCGCAGAAGATCATGGCGATCCAGCTGATCAGGGAAAACTCCGGTTTGGCGTCGGGTCCGCCGAACCGCACGTTGCCGTACTTGCCGAGAGCGTAGTAGACGAGGAGCGCGAAAGCGGCGATGGTGAACCAGAGGTAGGCCCATCCCAGGACGCGGGTCAGCCAGCCGAAGGCCGCGCTCAGCAGGGCTTCTCCCTCGACGGGAAACAGCACGAGGGGCACCGAGACGCCCGCGATCAGCGGCAGCGCGACCCAGAATATGACGCGGTCGACGCGGGGTCCTTGCATGTCGTG
>JAPPBT010000079.1 GCA_026702745.1 Gemmatimonadota bacterium | reverse complement strand
CTCCTGGCGCGCTTCGGCACTACGTTACTGAGGCCAACAATCCAAGGTTCTTCTGTATAGTAGGCCTTCGATCCTCAATGCCTCTACCCGAATCGAATAGAGACAACGCTAGAACTCATATAAGTAGAGTGGAGGGTAGGTAAACCGCTGTCAACAACTACCCGGACTCCAAAGTATCACGATGGAACTGGAATTTAACGCGTTACGTAAAAAGTCAATTGACATGATCACCATACATACGTATAGTAAAACAATTCTAAATCAGAATACTCTCGCGTCCCCTGGCGGACCCGCACCCCGCGGACCTTCAAGCGTCCCCGTGCTACTTCTGATCGACATACGGCACGGGGTTTTTTTCGTGCCTATACCCGGCACACTTAGTGCGCACGGACGCGGGAGGAGCGGATCATGGGTTGTTCTGTTACGAAGCGGGGACGCTGGGTCGAACTCGGGAAGAGCGACGCCCGGCGCAGGATGTTCCGAAGGGAATACAAGTACCTGGTGATGGAGGAATACGTTTTCCGGCTCGCGCATGCGTACCCGCCCGTCACCGTGTTCAGGCAGAGCCGCCTGCAGCAGGAAGCAAGCCCGCTGCCCATGTTCCGGTTCGACGGGAACAGGCTCATGGTGTACCCGGGGTACTCCTGGGACGGCGCGTCGGGTCCGGCGGTCGACACTGCCTCGTCGATGGCCCCGAGCCTGATGCATGACTGCGCCTACCAGTCGATCCGTATGGGACGGCTGAGCCGGGACTACCGGAAAGCCGCCGACCGCGACTTCCGGGAACTCCTCCGGTCCGAGGGGATGGGCCGGGTGTGGAGCCGCGTCAGGTACTGGGCCCTGCGCGCCTTCGGTGGCCGCGCCGCGAAACCGTAGCTTTGAAAGCGGTCTACGTCGGGGAAACCGGCCGCTCCGGCGGCGCGTCCTGTCAATTGCGTTTGCCCGATTGCGCCGCTTGACCTATATTACGGGGGTTCTATCGTAGCGTCGAGCGGATCGCGCCCGGTGCGGCGATGCAGGCAGGACGCGACTTTTGCAGCCGAAAGGACCGATCCCCTATGGCCAAGACCCCCGACATGGGTGACATACAGAAGGACCTCAAGGAGTTCTTCTCGACCAAGTACGGCGCGCAGGTCCAGTTCGCCCAGCCGGAGAAGGAGGGCGTCCCGGCGGATCCGCCCGCGGAAGAAGTGCCGCTGCCGGAGATCCGGTTCGACATGAAACCGGAGGAGCTGGAAGCCTATCTGAACGAGTACGTCATCCGCCAGGACGAGGCCAAGGAGATCCTGGCCACCAAGATCTGCACCCATTTCAACCGCATCCGCCTCCAGGAGGAGAAGGAACCGGTCGGCAACATCAAGAACAACATCATCCTGATCGGCCCGACCGGGGTGGGGAAGACCTACCTCATCAAGCTCATCGCCAGCCGGATCGGCGTGCCCTTCGTCAAGGGCGACGCCACGCGGTTCAGCGAGACGGGCTACGTGGGCGGGGACGTGGACGAGCTGGTCCGCTCGCTGGTCCACGAGGCCGACGGCAACATCAAGCTGGCGGAACACGGCATCATCTACATCGACGAGATCGACAAGATCGCCTCGTCGGGCAACATCGTGGGTCCCGACGTGTCGCGGACCGGGGTGCAGCGCACGCTCCTCAAGCTGATGGAGGAGACGGACGTGGACCTGCAGGCGCCCCACGATCTGACGTCCCAGATGGAGAACGCCCTCCAGTTCCAGAAGACGGGCAAGGTGGAACGAAAGCGCATCAACACGCGGAACATCCTCTTCATCGTCAGCGGGGCCTTCGCCAACCTGGAAGAGATCATCAAGAAGCGCATGAGCGTGCAGACGATGGGCTTCGAGCAGGGCGACGGCGCGGAAAAGCCCGACGACGGCGAATGGCTGCCGCACGTAACCGCGGAAGACCTGATCAAGTACGGCTTCGAGTCGGAATTCATCGGACGGCTACCGGTGACCGCCGTGCTGCACAAGCTTAGCGTCGACGACCTGTTCCAGATCCTCCGGAACCCGAACAGCCCGGTCATCATCGCCAAGAAACTGGACTTCAAGGCCTACGGCATCGACGTGGACTTCGACGAGAAGTCGCTGCGCCTGATCGCCGAACAGGCCCACCAGTCGGGTACGGGCGCCCGCGGCCTTATCGGTGCGATGGAGCGGATCCTGATCCGGTTCGAGAAGAAACTCCCGTCCAGCACGGTAAAGCAGTTCGCCGTGACGGCCGAAGTGGTGGAGCACCCGGAGAGCGAACTCGAACGGATCCTCGCGGAGGCGCCGCCCGAACCGGCCGAACTGGTGCAGGTGTACTACGCGGAACACGACATCACGCTCACGCTGGACGAAGCCGCGGCCGCCGCGCTGGAAGACCTGGCGGCGCAACAGGGCCGGACCACCGAGGAAATGGGGCTGGAGCTATTCAAGGACTACGTCCACGGCCTGAAGCTGATCCAGGCCCGGGAACTGAAGATCACCAAGGCAGCGATCGAGAACCCCGGCGCGTACCTGGACCGCCTGATCAAGAAGTTCTACGAAAACCAACCCAAGACGACCTGACGATCATCCACCCGAATCACCGCCCATGATCCCGGTAGCCCTCACCATCGCGGGTTCCGACTCCGGAGGCGGCGCCGGCATCCAGGCCGACCTCAAGACGTTCTCGGCCCACGGCGTGTACGGCATGTCGGCCGTAACGTCCGTGACCGCCCAGAACACCCTCGGCGTGCAGGCCGTCCACAACCTGCCGCCCGAGGCGGTGGCGGCGCAGATCGATTCCGTCCTTTCGGATATCGGCGCCCGGGCCGTCAAGACCGGCATGCTGGCCAACGCGGAGATCATCGCCGCCGTGGCCGACGCGCTGCGGGCGTATGCCGACATACCCCTGGTGGTGGACCCGGTGATGCTCGCCAAGAGCGGCGACGCGCTGCTGGAACCGGAGGCGGTCTCCACGCTGATCGAGCGGCTTGTCCCCCTCGCCGTCGTCGTCACGCCGAACCTGGACGAGGCCAAGGCGCTGACGGGCATCGAGGCGTCGGACGTGGACGGGATGAAGGCGATCGCCCGGAAGCTCCACGAGATGGGGCCGCGCCACGTGGTCGTCAAGGGCGGCCACCTCGAGGGGCCGGCGGTCGACGTGTTGTTCGACGGCGCGGAGTTCCGGACCTTTGAGGCCGAACGTATCGACACCCGGAGCACCCACGGTACGGGGTGCACCTTCGCGTCCGCCATTGCCGCCGGACTGGCTCAAGGGGCCGGGGTGGCCGAAGCCGTGGAGTCCGCGAAGGGCTACCTCACCGGGGCCCTGCGCCACGCCGAACCCCTGGGCGGGGGGCACGGGCCGGTCCATCACTTCCACGAACTCTACCGCGACGCCGACCGCCTCTCGGTCCTGGACCAGTTGTCGGCCGCGGCGCGGCGTTTGGAAAACGCCCACGCGGGGGACCTCGTCCCCGAAGTGCAGTGCAACCTGGGCATGGGACTGGCCGGCGCACAGTCGGCGGACGACGTGGCCGCCTTCCCCGGCCGGCTCATCCGCGTGCGCCGCGATATCCGCTCCGTGGCGCCGCCCGAGTTCGGCGCTTCCTCCCACGTGGCCCGGATCATCCTCACCGCCATGCGTAAGGACCCGTCCAAACGATCCGTGATGAACATCCGGTACGACGAATCGATCCTCGGCGCCTGCCGGGGGCTGGGACTCTCGGTCGCCTCCTTCGACCGGCACCAGGAGCCGCTCGAATCCAAAAGGCGGGAAGGTTCGTCGCTCGAGTGGGGAACGGCCCGGGTCATCGAGGAGCAGGGCTTCGTGCCGGATATCGTCTTTGACCTGGGGGACGAGGGGAAGGAACCCATGATCCGGGTCATCGCCGAGACCCCGGAGCGGGTCGGGGATATCGCGCTGGCCGTGCTGGAAAAGTCCAGGGGGAAGTAGTACAGCCGCGGCAGGACCCAACCGCGCACAATCCGCCGGCCGCCGGACCGGTCTCAGCCGCGCACAGTCCGCTGGCCGCCGGACCGGTCTCAGCCGCGCACAGTCCGCCGACCACCAAGCCGGTCAATACCCCAGTTTGCGTAGATAGGCGCGTTCCAGCTTCATCTTCTCTGTATCGGGCAGGTCCGACTGGCTGGGACACACGGTCACCCACCGGTCGTAACCGATCTCCTCCAGCGCCTTCATGGCGGCGCCGAAGTCGAGCAGCCCGCCGTCTCCGAGCTCGACGAAGCGGTAATCCTTGTAATCCTGCAGGTGCACATACACCAGCCGATCCCTGAAGTCCCGGATGGACTGGGCGGGATCGTAGTGCCAGAAAGCCGAATGGGAGACGTCGATGCAGAGCTGCGCCCGCTTCATCAGGCGCATGAGCAGTTCCCATTCCTCGCGGGAATCGACCGTGGTGCTGGTGTGGATGTGGTAGCACACGTCCAAATCGTACTGCGATGCGTAGTCGGCGAACTCGTCGGACAGGTCCGCCAGGGCCCGGATGTCGTCGGGCGTCGATGCGCGGCCGTAGGGACGGCCGGCACCCATGAACATGAAGGTGTCCGCCTCCACGTCGGCGGCGAAATCGATGCGGCGCTTGTTCCGCTCCTTCATCTCGTGATCCCCGTCGAGGGAGATGCCGCCGCCGGTGACCACGGCGACCTGCACGCCCGCGCGGTCCGAAATGGTCTTCACCCGCTTCGCCGACCCCAGCCAGTCCAGCGACTGCCGGATCTCCCAACCGTCCCAGCCGGTTTCCTTCAGCTGCCCAAGGATCTCGTCCAGGTCCGGAGTCTGCCACCGCAGTCCGCTGAATCCCAGTTTGAATTTCAAAGCGGGCTCCTTATGTGCCTTTATATACGCTACGTCTTTATCCGGTCACTTCACCCGAAATGGCGATCTTGCGGACCTCTTCGCCGTCGAGCCGGTAGTTGGTCGACAGCGCGTCGATGGCCTCGCCGACGCGGCTCAGCGGCAGGGTGTGTGAGACCATTTCCTCGAAGGGGTAGCGGCCCGATTCGAGAATGGGCAGGCCGCGCACGAAATGCGTGATGGTGCTGGCCCAGACCCCGACGAGGGTGATGTGGCGGAACACGAAGTGGTTGAAAGGGTTCATGGAAACGTCGCCCGCGTCGGTGAAGTGACCGCCTTCAACGTAGGTCCCGCCCCGCCGGAGCATTTCCACGCCTTCCGGGATGGCCGGCGGCACGCCCGTGCACTCGAAGACCACGTCGGCGCCGTAACCGCCCGGCGTCTCCGCCTTGACCGCTTCGATGCGATCCTGCGCGTCCGGCACTTCCTCGATGTTGATGGTCACGTCAGCGCCGAAGGCCTTCGCCAGTTCCAGGCGCGACGCGGGCGCCCCGACCACGATTGTGCGGTGCGCGCCGGCCTCGATGGCCGCGGCTAGGCTGAACAGTCCGATGGCGCCGGCGCCCTGGATGACCGCGGTAGACCCGAGTTTCATCTGGGCCTTTTCAGCGAAGTGCAGGCCGACGGTAAAGGGTTCGAGCAGTACCGCGACCTCGGGCGGACTCTGGACTTTTAGAAACTTGCTGCGGGGGACGTTCAGCAGCACGTACTCGGCGTATCCGCCCTGGAAGTGGGGCTTGATGTCGGCGTAGGGCCGGAATCCGTAGGCCAGCACGTTGGGACAGAGCCCGGGCTCCCGGACCACCGCGCAGAAATAGCAGGTCCCGCACTGCTGCCCCGGGATGATGGCGATGAGATCGCCCTCCCGGACCGGCTTTTCCATGGCGTCCGAGTCGACGCCCGATCCCAGCTTCTCGATGACGCCCACGATCTCATGGCCCAGCACGAGCGGGAAGGCCTTGCGCCGCGCGTGGCCTTGATAGACGTGCACGTCCGTGCCGCAGACGCCGCACATGGACTGCCTTACGAGCACCTCTCCCGGACCGGGGTCGGGGACCACCGCCTCGCAGACGGTGAATGTGCCCCGCTCCCCGCTCAGGATCGCCGCTCTTCCCGTTCGCGCCATTCAGCCTCCAGGATGCTAGCCGGCCGCTGCCGACCGCCACTCGCTCAGTCGACGGCCGCGCACTCAGTCGACGACCACGCGTGCTACCGGGCAGCCGCTACCGACATGGACAGCCGTTGCCGACATGGCCGGCCGGATCAGACCGTACTCAGCCGTTGAAGCGTCGTTCCGCTTCCGCCCAGTCCACCACGTTCCACCAGGCTTCGATATACGCGGGACGCAGGTTCTGGTAATTCAGGTAGTAGGCGTGTTCCCAGACGTCCAGCCCCAGGATGGCCGTCTTGCCTTCCATGATCGGGCTGTCCTGGTTGGCCGTGGAGTAGACCTCGAGATTGCCCGCCCCGTCCTTGGCGAGCCAGGCCCAGCCGGAACCGAAGCGCGTCGCGCCCGCGGCCGCGAACTGCTCCTTCATGGCGTCGAGACCGCCGAAGGTACTGTCGATCGCCGCGGCCAGGTTGCCCGAGGGGTTCCCGCCGCCGTTGCCGCTCATGATCGTCCAGAACTGCGTGTGGTTGGCGTGACCGCCGCCGTTGTTGCGCACGGCGGTCTTGATGGCGTCCGGCACGATGGCGCAGTTGTCCGCCAGCAGTTCGTCCAGGCTCTTGCCGGCCAGGTCGCCGTGGTCCGCAAGGGCGTTGTTCAGGTTGGTGATGTAGGTGTTGTGGTGCTTGCCGTGATGGATTTCCATGGTGCGCGCGTCGATGTGGGGCTCGAGCGCGTCATGGGCATAGGGCAGATCGGGCAGCGTGAATGACATGGTACTCTCCTTTGGGGATGGATCCGCACAACTGTTGAGAATTGCGGTGCCGGCCAGTCCGGCCAGGGCGCCGCCTGCTATTTTTCCGATGAAACTCCGGCGCGAAAGGCCGGTGCCGACGCTTTCCGCTTCCGCGTTCATATCCGCTTCGGGGACCGACTGAGCTTCCGCGTTCATATCCGCTTCGGGGACCGAATCCGCTTCGGTATCTGTTGGTTTCATTTTGAGGCCTTTCCCTTTGTTAGTCTGTTGCCGGCCGGCGGCGCCACGAATCCGAGCAGTGCGACGCCTGTGCGCCTACCCGGCCGGGCTACGCCGTCGCCACGACGTCTCCGAACAGCGTGAAGGGCGTGGAACCGGTCACGCGCACGGGCACGATCATGTTGGATTCGACGCCGTCCCGCGCCGGGAACACGACGGTCTTGAAGGCGTCCGTCTTGCCGAAGAGCTTGTCGGCGTCCCGCCTGGATGTTCCTTCGACGAGCACGTTCACGGTCTTTCCCCGGTACGCGCGGTTCCGGGTTTCGGAGATCGACTTCTGCATCTCGATGACGGCCGTCAGGCGCCGGCCCTTCACATCCTCCGGCACGTCGTCGTCCAGGCGTTTGTGGGATGCGGTGCCGGGCCGGGGCGAATACTTGAACATGAATGCGCTGTCGAACCGCACGGTCCGCATCATCTCGCAGGTCGCTTCGAATTCCGCTTCGGTCTCCCCGCAGAAACCCACGATGATGTCCGTCGTCAGCGCGATCCTGGGCATACGCTCCCGAAGCCGCCGGACGACGTCGAGAAACACCTCCGGAGTGTAGTCCCGGCGCATGCGGGAAAGGGTCGCAGGCGCGCCGGACTGCAGCGGAAGGTGCGTGTGGGGACAGAACTTCGGAGAAGCCGCCATGGCCTCGATCAACCGGTCCGGAAAATGGGCCGGATGGGGCGAAGTGAACCGGATGCGCTCGATGCCGTCGACTTCCGCCGTCCGGGTAAGCAGTTCCGCGAAATCGACCTCGCCGTCCCGGTACTTGTTCACCGTCTGCCCGAGCAGGGTCACTTCCCGGTAGCCTTCCGCAGCGAGGCGTTCGACCTGGCGGATCACCTCGCCGTGGGGCGTGCTGCGCTCCCGACCGCGCACGAAGGGCACGATGCAGAAGGAACACATCTTGTCGCAGCCGCGCATGATCGTGACCCAGCCGTTTACGCCGGCTTCCCGGACGGGGTCGATGTCGAGATAGTGTTCCGCCCGGTCCCAGGTCAGGCTCAGCGCCGGTTCGCTTTCCGCGTCCAGCGCCCGGAGCATGGCCGGCAGGCGCCGGTAGCTGTCCGGTCCCGCGACCAGGTCGATGTAGGGCGCGCGCTCGATGATCCGGTCGCCGAGGTGCTGGGACATGCACCCGCAGAGTCCCAGGATCAGGTCGGGGTTGGCCGTCTTGAACCGGTTCAGTTCGGACATGCGCCCGAGTACCCGCTGCTCCGCGTTCTCGCGGATAGCGCAGGTATTCACCAGGATCACGTCGGCCCGGTCGACCCGGTCGGTGACCCGGTAGCCCTCGCGGGCGAGCAGCCCCACGATCAGCTCGGAGTCCGCCTTGTTCATCTGGCAGCCGTAGGTCTCCACGTACAGGGACCGCGCCTGTGTCGCGGCGGGCGCCGCAGGCGGCTCGATAACCGTGCTGTCCGTGCTTTCGATGCTGTCCAGGCTGACCAGGCTGTCCATGCTGACCACCACCATGAAACCCCGTGTGATTTCGCGTTTTTAAGATTCCGCTAATCTATAAGTCCGGCATGATACCGTCAATCAAAAACATGCCCTGCGCGGCGTATCCGGCGCCTCAGTTGTTCCTGTCCCTCACGGACTTCGTCGCGGGGCAGTCCGCCCCGTTCCAGGCGGCCATCCTCCGCGGATTCGAGCCGTTTGTAGAACGCCATGCCGAGCCGGGCGAATTCGGACTCGGCCGGATGATTGTCCATGGCATGAAACAGGATATCCTCGGCGCTGGCGTACCGGCCGTATCGTTCGTAGTAGGTGAACAGCAGCACTGAAGTCGACACGGGCAGATCAACGTTCTGGAGAAATCCGAGCAACTCGCTGATCGCTTCGTGGGGATCCGTAACGAGACCGGTGGTGCTGATGTCTTCGCTGATCCAGCGAAAGTCTTCCGTGCCGATGGACGGCTCCACGGCGATTTCAAGGTAGCAGTTGAGGGCCTTCAGGTACAGGCGGCGGCCGTCCTCCTCCTGCCCGTCCGCCAGGGCCAGCGTTCCGTCCTCCTTGAACAGGCGCGCGGCCATGAGAGCGGTGTCCACGGCCCCTCCGCTCCGTTTCATCAACATGGAGAGCAGGGTACGTTCCGACAGCGCCATGACGGACGCGGTCGACAGGCCGAAGATGTCCTCCCTGGTCTGGGCGACGATCGAACGGGCGCGTTGATAGTCCTGGTCGCGGTGCGCCCGGATCAACAGGATCAGCGCATCGATGAATACGCGGATCGTCCTCATGATGTAATCCTGTCTGAACATCGAACGGGCCCTCACTCGATGTAACCGGCCTCAGTCCCTGCCTGGTCGTTAAGCGCTGCCGAACCACCGTCGCGGACATCCAGTGGAGGGATGTCCGGTCCGTAAGCAAGCCGAATTCGGGGTATGGCTGGATATGCCGACGATTCAGGGGAGACGCCCGGTGGACAAGGCGGCATGGATAGGCGGCACAGAAATAAAAAAGGCAGGGAATGTAAGAAGCCCCTGCCTCTGGTACTGCTTCGCGGTCGTAATGGATCAGCAGCCGTTTTCCGACCGGATGTACTGCATGGGATTGACGCGCCTGTGGTCCTTATGGACCTCGTAGTGCAGGTGATGTCCGGTGGTTCTCCCGGTCATGCCCACACGTCCGATGATATCGCCGCGCTTCAATTCCGTGCCCTTCTTCACCAGGATGGCGGAAAGATGACCGAAGCGAGTCTTGTATCCGTTCAGGTGGTCTACGTCGAGGTACAGGCCGTACCGGGGGTCCACGCCGGTCCGGTCCACGACGCCGCCGGCCGGTGACTTGACCGGGGTCCCGGGGGCCGCGGCGATATCGATCCCGTGGTGCATGGTGTAGAGACCGGTGAAGGGATCGGTCCGCAGGCCGTACCGGCTGGTAATCACGCCGGTTACCGGAGTGATCGAAGGAACGAACTGCCAGCGGTCGTCGACCTCGCGGATCTGCTGCTCGATGTCCTCCATGCTTCTGAGCGAAAGGCTCGATCTGCGCCGGGAGGTTTCCATCTCGGAGTGCAGCCTGGTCGCCCGGTAATAGGGCGAATCAGGCGCGAATCCCGGATCCGGCGAAGGGGCCGGTCCACCCACACCCACCTGGCGTATATCCGGGTGGATGCTCGGAAGTCCCGCGATAAGCCGGGCGTTCTCTTCCGATGCGATGAGCGAATCCAGCCTGGTCTTGTTCGACTGGCTGGACTGCTCCAGGATCCTTATCTCTTCGTGCATGCTGCCGTGTCGGTATTCGGCAAGCCATGACCGCGCACCGGCGTACACGAAACCCGTTACCATGACCAGCGTGCCCAGCATGACGGCGATCGGCAGTCCGGATATACGAACCGTTCTATCCCCGAAATGCAAGACCAGCAGTCCGGTCGGCATTCGGCGTTTAATCAAAATTTTAATTCCTGAAACTATTGTCTGGCGAAATAGTTGCCAAACAAATCTTAGTCTATGCGATTAAACCACTTATCGCGACTATATGTGACCTAAAATGTAGCGTGCCGCGCCGCGTGTCAAACTTTTTTTGGAGATTTTCCGTCAACCGGACGTCGGCTCAAAGGCCCCTTTCCGGGAAGAACCAGGTCGACGGATCGAGGATGCGGCCTTCGTAGTGGACTTCGTAGTGTATGTGGTATCCACTGGTCTTTCCGGTCATTCCTACCAACCCGATGACTTCTCCCCGATTCACCCGTTGCCGGTTTTCAACCAGCACTTCGGAGAGGTGGCCGTAACGCGTGACGTACCCGTTCTGATGGTTGATGTCCACGTACCTGCCGAGGTTCGCGTTCACGCCGGTCCGTGAAACCACGCCGTACGCGGTGGCCCGCACCGGCTCGTTCTTGTTCGCGGCGATGTCCAGCCCGCCGTGTACCCGCACCTCGTCGCTCAGCAGGTTCCGCGACGTGCCAAATGGTCTCGAGACCGGTCCCTGCACCGGCGAGATGATGGGAATGCCGCGCCAGTAGGCCTCGTCGTCCCTGGAGGCCGCTTCGACGGACCGCAGGCTGGCCAGTTCCGCGCGGGTCTCGTCCAGTAACCGGTCGATCCCGCCGCCGATTCGGTCTATGGCCGCGGCGGGCGATTCGGACCACTCGATGGATGCCTGGACCGGCGGGGATGCTTCGGCGCCGGCAGCCGAACCAGGCGGACCAAGCGGACCAGGCGCGCCGGGGCCGCGGACGATCTTGTCGATATCCGCCGCGCGTTCCGACAGATCCTCAATCCCCGATTCGATGGTACCGTCCAACTCGTGCAGGGCGCTCAACTGTTCCCGCAACCGGTTGTTCTCCCGCTCCCGTTCCGTCAGGGCGCCGTCGTCCAACAGGGTTGTCAGGTAGGATGCGCCGATATGCCATCCGGCCAGCATCAGCAGCACGAGGACGACGAGGCCGGCCAGGACCGGAAGGAGGCCGTACTCCCGGGCTTCGTCCCGGGCATTGGCCGGCAGATGTACGAATGAAACGAGCTTCCGTCGCAGCATACCGTTCTCCGCGCTCCGGCGGCCGGTAAGGCGCTGCCGCGGGCGGATATGCGGCGGGGTGTCCGGGGTGGATCCCGCCGCGCCGGAGATGGGGATCGATCAGTTCAGATAGGCCCGGAGCTTCTGGCTCCTGGAGACGTGGCGAAGCCTGCGCAGCGCCTTTTCCTTGATCTGGCGCACGCGCTCCCTCGTGAGACTGAACCGCGTCCCGATCTCCTCGAGGGTATAGGATCTCTCCATGTTTATGCCGTAATACAACGCGATCACGGCCGCCTCCCGCTTGGTCAGGGACCCGAGCGCCCTGAAGATCTCGTCTTTGAGCGCATCCACCATGAGCGCCTCGTCCGGCGCATCCTGGTCGTCGTCCTCGATGAGGTCCAGCAACCGGTTGTCTTCACCCGCCTTGAGCGGCGCGTCCAGCGACACGTGGCGGCTCGCGATGCGCATCGTGTCCTTCACGTCGCCGGGATTCATGTCCAGTTCCTCGGCGATCTCCTCGGTGCTGGGCTCGCGTCCGAACTCCTGCTCGAATTCACTGGAAAGCCGGCCGATCTTGTGGAGCGTGCCGACCCGGCTCAGGGGCAGCCGCACGATGCGGGACTGCTCGGCAAGCGCCTGGAGAATTGACTGCCGGATCCACCAGACCGCGTAGGAAATGAACTTGAAGCCCTTGGTCTCATCGAACCGCTTGGCCGCCTTGATCAGCCCGATATTGCCTTCGTTGATCAGGTCGGACAGGGAAAGACCCTGGTTCTGGTACTGCTTGGCCACGCTGACCACGAACCGGAGATTGGAGGACGTCAGCTTCTCCAGCGCCTTCTGGTCGCCGGCCCGGACCGACCGGGCCAGTTCGGTTTCTTCTTCGGCCATCAGAAGCGGCACGTTGCCGATCTCCTGCAGGTAGAGGTCGAGAGACCGGTCTTCCGTCGCCGCCGTATGTGTTTTCGTTATCGTACTCACGTGCTGTGACAACTCCTGTTTATTTGTTTGACTTCGGGGCCGCAATCGTCCCCACTTAACCGGAATTACCCGCCCGATCGGACGTTCCGGGCAGTCCAGGCGGTCCAGGCGGTCCGGTACACGCTGCCGTAAAACCGGCAAGTTTACTAACATACACAAAATTGCAAACTTGTCAATAAAAAACAGGCGAACAGGGGTCGGCAGTGTACGCCGAACAGGGCCGCCTGATCACCCGGGCAGGGCCGCCAGCGTACCCTGATCGTCGAATTCCAGCGGACCGCGGCGGTCCGTGACTTCGATGTCCTCCCGGCCGGCCAGTTCGTCGGACAGGGCCTCGGAGACCGCGACGCGTCCGAGGGAAAGCGTGTTCCGGATACGGACGGCGCGTCCCTCGCCGGGCGGTTTCATGCCGATGGTGGAGAATGCGGCCTCGATGACTTCGCGGTCCGTGTCCAGGAACACGGGGATTCGGGATTTCTGCGGACTCATGCCCGTGATGGAATTGACGTAGGTATACCGGTGGTTGATCTTGTCCACCAGGCGGCGGGTGGTGAAATCCGCCAGCCCGATGCCCACGGCGTTGCCCTCGCTCTCAGGCGTCAGGTCGCGGACGATGATCCGCAGGATCCGCGGGATCGCGGGCTCGGTCTCGAAATTCTGCATGCGCCGGCCGATGATGTTCGTGTCCATCCCGGTCCCGCTGATGTTCTTGCCCATTTCGTCGACGATCAGGATGTCGATGTCGTCGGACGGAAGACGGGGCATGAGGCGCTGCGCCTCCTGGAACAGCCGCCGTTCTTCCTGCTGCAGGACACCTGCCGGGACGCCGATGAGGTGCGCGGTCTGGTCGTAGGCGTTCTCGATGATGGCCAGCCCGAAGGCCACGGGCGCGTGGTCGAGCACGTGCTGCGATACGGTCGAGATCATGTGTTCGAACCCGTATTCGAAGACCGCGCCGTGATAGTAGCTCGCGCCTTTCTGCTTGCCCAGCCCGATGGCCAGCATCTTCATGAGGCCGCTGCCGACCGAACCCTTGAAGTCCGTGTGGGGTTTCACGCGGTTGACCACCACGATGTGGTCGGCGCTCAGGGCGTTCCGGTCCAGGTAGACCGGAAGCCCGTCTGCGGTCTCGCCGAGACTCGCCGGCTCGATGTCGGAGCGGACGGGACATCCCGTCGCCGCCTCGTGGATCCCGTAGTTCTCCAGTACCCTCCGCTGGCCTTCCGAAGTCGCCCCGCCGTGGCTCCCCATGGCCGGCACGACGAAGGGTTTCAGGCCAGCCTTCGCCAGGGCGGCAACGACGCTCTTCACGATGGTCGCAATGTTGCCGATCCCCCGGCTGCCGGTGGCGACGGCCACCGTGGACCCGGCGCGCAGGCCCGTCTCCTCGATCATGCGGGAGACCTCCCCTTCGGCCGTTCCGGCGATGTCTTCGACGAAAGGCGCGTCGAACCGCTGGCGAATCTCCCTGAATGCGGGCAGTTTCATGTGGGGTCCTCCGTTTTTCAGCCGATAGGTGTCGTGTACCGGGGCGGCGTCTCCGGGGTCTGCGTCTCCGGGGCTGCGTCTCCGGGGTCTGCGTCTCCGGGGCGGCGTCTCCCGGCTCCGTCAGATTCCGTCGACGAACCGTCCGGGATTCAGCGTGCCCTTCGGATCGAACCGTTCTTTGAGCATTTCCATGATGGCCCGGTTCCCACGGGTCGAACCCCAAATGCCCACCCGATTTTTCAGGGCGGCGGGGGCGTGTTCCACTACGAAGACGCCCTGTTCTTCCGAAGCGTTTCGCAGGTCCTCGATCAAGTTCGCAAGCCCATCCAAATCCGATTCCCGGAACGTCCTGTCCCTGAAGAAGACGAAGGCCACGTGGCCGCTCGCGAAATGGGAGAGCAGGCCGCAGCCGATGGACAGGCGCTGGCAGCCTTCGTCCGCCAGGCGGAAGAGCGGTTCCACCCCGTCCGGCGCGACGCCGGCCCGGCACGTCACACCGGGACCCATTCCCGGGGGCAGAAGACCGCCTCCCGGAAAAGCCCGCATCGCGTCCAGCACCCGGCCGTATACTTCTCTGTCCGCATGGATGACATCGGCCGCCCCCGAATCCCGGAAGAGCCGCTCGCATTCCCCCACCTGCCATTCCACCGTCTCATCCGTGCCGATCATGCCCGCGACGACGGCGTAGTCCTGGTCGTTCGGGTGGCTGCCTTTCCCGCCGGTCGCCAGGAGGCCGGCCCCACCGCCGTCCGCTCCGGATCCGGTCTCAGGCCCGGCGGCCTCATCGATGAGGAGCGCGCGGGTCGCGGGACTGGCCACTTCCAGGAAGGACGGCATGATTTCCGAGTCCATGACCCGGAAGGCGCATTCGGCCGCCTCCCCAATCCCCTCCATGGTCCCTATGAGGAGCCTGCCCGCCGACGGCAGGGGCTGCAGCTTCAGGTTCACTTCCGCCAGTATGCCCAGCGTTCCGAGCGAACCGATGTACATCTTGTTCAGGTCGTAACCCGCCACGTTCTTGACGACCTGCCCCCCGGACCGGACGACGGTGCCGTCCGCCTGGACCACCCGTGCGCCGATGACCAGGTCTCTGGCCGTGCCGAAGGAAGTCCGGAGCACGCCCGAGGCATTGGTGGCGAGCACCCCGCCCAGGGTCCCCTCGTCGCCGTGAGGCGGGTCCAGCGGTAAAAACTGACCTCGCTTCCCCAGCCCGGCCTGCAGTCCGGCCATGGTGATGCCGGCCTCCACCGTGGCCGTCTGGTCCGCGGGCTCGTGCGCGACGATCCGGTTCAAACGTTCCATGGACACCACGATATCCGCGCGGGATGGCGGATGGCCGAAGTCCATCTTGGTTCCGCCGCCCCGCGGGATGACGGCGTAACCCAGTTCCGAGGCCATCTGCACGGTGGCCGCGAGTGATTCCAGACTCCCCGGAGCCACAACGGCGGAGGGGACAACCCCTTCCACGGCATGAGAGGCCAGCGCTTCCCGGCTTGCCGGGGCATAGCCGTCCACGAGAGTTCCGAGCCTGCTGTGCAGCACCTCATCGGACATGGAGTAACCTGAGTGCCTTCGTGTCTATAGCAGTGCCGCCTGGCGGTTGGTGTACTTCAGCTCCGCCGTTCCGCATCCGATGCAGGTGCGGTTCGTGGGAAACATCTTGCCGGGATTGCTGAGGTTCTCCTCGTCGAACACCGCTTTGACCGTCTCCATGGCCTCGATATCCGCTTCATTGAAGATCAGGGGCATCAGGTCGACCTTTTCGTATCCGATGCCGTGTTCACCGGTGATGGACCCGCCCAGGTCGACGCAGGCCCGCAGGATTTCGTTACTGGCCTCCACGGTCTTCCGCGCCTGCTCCTCGTCCCGGTCGTCGTACGCGATACAGGGGTGGATGTTGCCGTCCCCCGCGTGAAAAACATTGCCGATCAGCAGATCGTATTTCTCGGCAGTGTCCTGGATGACCCGCATGATGTCCGGGATCTTCGTCCGCGGAACCACGCCGTCCTGCACGTAGTAGCTGGGACTCAAGCGCCCCATGGCGCCGAAGGCCCGCTTGCGGCTCATCCACAGCAGGGCGCGTTCCTTGTCGTCCTCCGCGGTGCGGATATCGCTGGCCCGGTTTTCCCGGCAGACCTCGGCCACTGCTTCGGCCTGGGTGCCCAGGCCCGCCTCGTGACCTTCGAGTTCGATGATCAGCACGGCTTCGGCGTCCATGGGAAACCCGAAATGATAGGCCGCCTCGATGGCGCCGATGGCGACCTTGTCGATCATCTCGAGGGCCGACGGTACGATCCCGCGGCCGACGACGCCGGCGACGGCGCGCGAGGCGTCTTCCACCTGGTCGAAAACCACCAGGAACGTCCGCCAGGCCTGAGGCAGGCGGGTCAGCTTGACCCACGCCCGTGTCACGATGCCCAGCATGCCCTCGGATCCGATCATGAGACCGCGCAGGTCGTAACCCACGGCGTCTTCCGCCTTGCCGCCGAACCAGGTGACCTGCCCGTCCGGCAGGACCACTTCCACGCCCAGGGTATGGTTGGTCGTGACCCCGTACTTCAGGGTGTGGGGACCGCCCGAGTTCTCGGCGATGTTCCCCCCGATGGTACAGGCGTACTGGCTAGAGGGGTCCGGCACGAAGTGATAGCCCTGCTTACCGGTCTCCTTCGACAGGTGCAGATTGACCACGCCGGCTTCCACCAGCGCCCGCTGGTTGCGGAAGTCGACCTCCACGATGCGGTTCATCTTGGTCAGCGCGATCATGACCCCGCCGTCGGGCGGCAGGCTTCCGCCGCTCAGGCCGGTGCCCGCGCCGCGCGCCACGAAGGGAATCCGCGCTTCATGGAGAATCCGGACCACGGCCGCGACTTCCTCCGTCGTGGTGGGGTAGACGACGGCGTGCGGGGCGTTCCGGTCGATGGTCAGCCCGTCGCATTCGTAGACAATCAGCTGGTCCGGCGCGTCGATGACGTTCTCCCGGCCCAGTACGTCCGCAAGCCGTTCGACGAGCTGGTCTTTATTCATCGGTAACCTCCGTATTTCCGATCGCGCGGCCGGTCTCCGGTGCGCCGGGCCCCGCGTGTCAGATCCCGCGCGACAGATTCGCCTGTCCCCAACGCTACGACCGGGTCAGGTCGAGGAACTCCATCCGGGTACTGCGATCGTCCCTGAACACGCCGAGCATAGCGCTCGTCGTCGCCTTGGAATGCTGTTTCTCCACGCCGCGCATCATCATGCAGAGGTGGTTGGCTTCCATGACGACGGCTACTCCCAGGGGATCGAGACAGGTCTGCAGGGTCTGGGCGATCTGGGAGGTCAGTCGTTCCTGCAGCTGAAGCCGCCGCGCGAAGACGTCCACGATGCGGGGGACCTTGCCCAGACCGATGATTTTGCCGTTGGGAATGTAAGCGATATGGCACTGTCCGAAGAAGGGCAGCAGATGGTGCTCGCACAGCGAAAAGAACTCGATGTCCTTCACCAGCACCATCTCGTCGTAGTCCTCTTCATAGATAGCGCCGTTCAGGACGGTATCAATGCTTTTTTCATAACCCTGGGTCAGAAACCGCAGGGACTGCGCCACGCGGAGGGGCGTGCGCCGGAGACCGTCCCGTTCCGGATCCTCGCCGATCTCCGTGAGCAGCGACCTCGTCAATCCCTCGATCGGGTCCATTGTGGTTACGGGTCCTCCTCGCCATAATACTCGAAAGCGTTTTTGGATGTCTCCACCAGGCGAATCCGGTAGAGCGAAGGGGAATCAAAAAACGGAAGCAGCCGCTTCCAGATTACCCTGAGCAGTTCCTCAGAAGTCGGATTGACGGTCCTGAATTCCTCCAGGTCCCGGTTCAGGTGGCGATGGTCGTAGCGATCCACGACTTCCTTCTGCAGGACCTCATCGAAACGTCCCATTTCGATGACCATCCCGGTCTTCTCGTCCACCGGGCCTCGGACTGTCACCTCCAGCTCATAGTTGTGTCCGTGGCCATGGGGATTGTTGCACTTACCGAATATACGCACGTTTTCTTCGTCGCTCAACCTTATACTGTGCAGGCGGTGGGCGGCGTTGAACTCGACGTTTCTTGTAACGTGGACCATGCTGTCGTCTCCGGTGTGTACGATGTTTCGTGTGCGGCTTTCGCGCAGCAGGACGCGCTTGAGTACGCACGGTCCGGTACCGCCATCCACCGCGTGCCAGAGGTACCGGGCGAGTCTTTCACTCGTCGGCGCCGGACCTTTCAGGGCGTCGTGATCGTGGTTCAGGTGGCTCAGGTCCAACGGTTCGATCACGGCGTGCAGCAGTTGCTTGACCTCGGTCAGGTTCAGGACCACGCCGGTACGGGGATCGACCGGTCCCCCGAAGGTGAATTCGGCCTCGTAATCGTGACCGTGAGCGGTGCCGAAGGCGCTGGAACCGTAGACCCACCGGTTCCTGGCTTCCGTCCACTCCGGATTGCGGCACAGGTGCGTCGCCGAGAACCGGGTTTTTCGCGTTATGAGCATCATGCGGTCGGGTGGTTCGGACGGCGGGTGGAACGGTCGGGCGGCAGGTGGATCGGTCGGCGGCAGACCGTGAGAATCATCGACTAGACGGCGCGCGGGCGACCTTCTGGCTGCAACGCTTTGGCGGCCGCCGCCGTCACGGTCCCGACGGCTTCATCCAGCGTGCCGTTGAACGTGACGCCTGCGGCATTCTTGTGGCCGCCGCCACCCAGGGCCACGGCGACCTGGTTGACGTCGGTATCCGGCCGGGACCGCAAGCTGATCTGGACGGTACCCGCCTTGCCTTCCACGAATATGATCCCGATTTCGACTCCGGCGATGGTCATGGTCACGTCCACGAACCCGCTCGTATCCGACGACCGGGCACCGGTTTCCTCAATCATGGACCGCGTAACGGTCAACCAGGCGACGCGGCCGCATCCGCTAAACTGTATATTGGAAAGCGCGCGGCCCATGAGCCGGGTACGGGCGCCCGTGTTCCGGTTGTAGATCTGGTCGTAGACCCGGGACGGGTCGACGCCCGTGGAGAGGAGTTTGGCCGCGACGATATGGGCGCACGGCGCGCTCCTGGCGAAGCGGAACGACACGGTATCGGTCAGGATGCCCGTGTAAAGCGCGTCCGCCGCCCTCGACGTGAGCGGCGCGCCGATCGAGTCGATCAGATCGTAAATCAATTCAGCCGTTGAGGACGCCTTCGTGTCGATCACCGACAGCGGCGTGATCAGTTCACTGTAAGGATGATGGTCGATCACGATCTTTGCCGCCGCCGACTCCTCCAGCGGCTTCCGCAATCGCCCCAGCCGGTCCCAGCCGTTGGCGTCCACGATGACGACTACGTCCGCGGCGGCGAGGCGCCCTGTCTCATCATCCGAAGCGGGTGCGAGGATTTCACCATCGGGATCCAGCCAGATATAGGCGGCGGGAATGGCGTCGTTCATGGCGACGACGGCGTCCTTCCCCAACGCCTTCAGACACTCGTAGACCCCCAGGGCCGAGCCGATCGAATCCCCGTCGGGGTTGACGTGGCTGGAGATCACGAAGGACTGGTTCGACGCGATGACTGCCTTGACTTCATCCCACATGGCCATTGTCCATGGATCGGTCCCGGCGGCGTTGCGTAGTACCTCTTCGTCGGGCCTTGTTTCGTACGACGCGCATTTGATTCCGCCTGGGTCCGCCGCATCGGGTGATCCGGCGTGCCGGTAAGAATCGTCGAAAATAATGATCAGCCGCCCTTCATGTCAAGGTTTATTGTTGATTCTGAGCGGATCGGAAACGGGTTAAATAGTTGATAAATAAGCGTTTTAATTGACACGCCACCGGTCGGCCGGTAGGTTGGATGGAGTCCAGGGGAACCTTCAGCATCTACGCCTTGCCGCCTTCCGGTGCGGACCAGGCCTTTCCCATAGTCTCCCGCTCGTTACATGCCCATGTCGAACGCCCTCGTCCTGTTCATGAAAGCCCCGATACCCGGAACCGTGAAAACCCGGTTGACGCCGCGGGTAACGATGGACGAGGCGGCGGATCTCTACCGCGCCTTCATCGTGGACACGCTGCACCAGGCCCAGCGGATCGCCGGTACGGACCTCTTCGTGGCCTGGACGCCCGACGACGGACGGACGGAACTCCTTAACGCCCTGGGCGGTCCGGGCGGTCCCGATGTGAACTGGCTCCGTCAGCGGGGCAGCCATCTCGGGGAACGGTTGTCGAACGCCTTCGCAGCCTTTCGGAAAGCCGGTTGGAAAAAGACCGTCGTGCTGGGCGGTGACAGCCCCCTCCTGCCCCGGGAATACGTCGAAGAGGCCTTCGAGGCGCTGGACCGGCACGACGTCGTGCTCGGTCCCGCCGATGATGGAGGATACTACCTGATCGGACTGGGCGGTCCGGGCGACCCGGGCGACCCGGGCGAATCGGGCGACCCAGGCGGTCCGGGCGACCTAGATGGGCCAGGCAGTCCGATCGGTCTCGCCAGTCCAGACGATTCAGAAAAACCAGAAAGTCCGGGACGCCCGAGGAACGGCGACGTCCGGTACGTCCGACTCTTCGAATCCATTCCCTGGGGCACCGGCCGCGTGTTGCAACAGACCCGGGCGGCCATCCGGGCGAGCGGGCTTTCATGCCACGAACTCCCGACCTGGCACGACGTGGACCGTCCCGCCGACCTGGACCGGATCGCGCGGGAAATTCGGGCGTTGCGCGCCTGCGGCGACCACCTGACCGGTCGATGCACGGAAACCGCGCTCGACGCCGTGAGCCGGAAAGGGAGGGACCCATGAATGCCGACCGGGAAGCGCTGCGCCGCCAGTTTGCCCGCCTGCCTTCCGTGCGCCTGGTGCAGGGCGAATCCCGCATCGAGGCGCTGCACGGCCGGTTCGAGGATGGGCAGATCGACGCCGCGATCCGGAAGGAACTGAGCGACGCGCGGGACCGGATCCGGTTTCGTCCCCCGGAGATTGACGAGGACGGATTCGCGGGAGCGGACGGATTCGCCCCGGAGCGCTTCGCCGAACGGACCGCCGCACGTCTGGAGGGTGAAGCCCATTCGGCGAGTGGGGTGCTGATCAACGCCTCCGGCATCCTCTTCCATCCGCTTGCGCGGCCCCCATACGCCGGAACGGCCGCCGGAAGGGCCTCGAGGCTGGCCCTCACCCTCGCGGCTTACGAGAAGGACGGCCGTACCGCCGGCCTGGTGCGCGAATTGACCGGCGCCGAAGACGCACTGGTCTGCCGGTCCGTCGCCGCCGCCTTCCTCCTGGCGGTCCGGGCGCTCGCGGGACGAGCGGAAGTGGTCATCGGCCGCAGCCAGGCGGGATTGATCGACGCGCCTTACGAGGAACGGCCCGTGAACCCGGTGTCGCTCTGCGCCCTTGCCGGCGCTACAGTGATCGAGACCGGTGCAACCAACAAATCCCGTCTGTCCGACTACGGACGCGCGGTGGGCGACCGCACCGCATTGATCGTCACGGCCCGTCCGTCCACCTGCGCCCTTCGAGGTTTCACCGAAGAAGCGGCTCCGGAGGAGATCGTCCGGACCGGCGCGGAATCCGGCGCCACGGTGCTTCACCTGGCCGGCAATACGACGTTGCGCCCGGTCTCATCCGCCCCCTTCGCGGCCAGGGGCTCGGTCACCGATGCCGTGCAGGCCGGCACGCCACTGACCATCGCGGCCGGCGGCGGCCTCATAGGCGGTCCGCCGTGCGGCCTGCTGATCGGGACGCGACGGGTCATCGCTCGACTGAAAGCGCACGGCACCTGGCCGGCGGCGCGGGCCTCCCGGCACGTGCGAGCGGGGATCGACACGCGGCTGGCGGAACTTGCCGATGGGTCCTGCGACCTGGCGTGCCATCCGGCGGCCCACATGCTGGCTGCCTCCGGGGAGGAGGTAGGCGCCCGTGCCCGCCTGCTGTTCGAACGCCTGTCAGAAGACGGCCGGCTCCGCGGTGCGTGTTCCTTGATCGAAAACCGTGCGTATCTCACGGCGTACCGACTCCCCGCCGACGCCCTGCCCGGTTACGCCGTCTCCATACGGCGGCCGGGCGGCGATCCCGGCGGCCTGGCGGCCCGGTGGCTGACGGGAACCCCGCCGCTGCTGGCCGAATGCGGCCGGGACCGGGTCCGGATCGACCTGCGGGGCGTGGCGCCGCATCGCATCGACGACGTGGCGCGAATCGTGCGGTCCAACCTGTAACTTTCCGGTTTATAACTTATGGAAATAATAATACTTGTAAGGGAACGGCAGGCCGGATATATTCGAACCGTACCACCGCAATCCGCAATCTTTCAACCGGAACAACGTGATTTTGCAAATAGAGCAAGTCGTATCCGACGTAATCCACGTCGGTAAGCGGATGTATGACCGGGGATACGTAGCCTCGAACGACGGAAACCTGAGCGTTCGACTGTCCGAAGACCGATTGCTGATCACGATGACCGGGGTGAGCAAGGGTTTCCTGGACCCGGACAAATTCGTGATCGTCGACTATGACGGCGCGGTGATCTCGGGGACGCACGAACCGTCGTCAGAGATGAAGATGCACCTGATGGTGTACCGCGAGCGTCCGGACGTGCACGCCGTGGCTCACGCCCATCCCCCGGCCGCGACGGGTTTCTCGGTGGCCGGCGTGCATCTGCCCGACGCCCTGCTGCCCGAGGTGATCGTCTCCCTGGGTTTCGTACCCATCGCGCCTTACGGGACGCCGGGGACCATGGAACTGGTCGAATCGCTGCGGGGATTCGTGCGGAACCACGACGCGGTCCTGCTCGAAAACCACGGCGCGCTGACCCTGGGTCCGGACATCGTTTCGGCCTATCACAAGATGGAAACCATGGAGCACTGCGCGCAGATCGCCCTCGTGGCGCGCATGCTTGGCCAGGTCAACTCCATCGACCAGGAGAACGTGGACAAGCTGCACCGCCTGTACGGCCGGCCCTATAATACATCCGGCGGAAACGAAGGATACCGGACCGAGGAATCTACATGACGACAACGCGCAGAGAACTGGTCAACGAAATCAGCGAGACGCTGGGACTGAAGAAGACGCAGATCTATCCCGTGATCGACGCGCTCTTCGAAATCATGCGGGAGAACCTGGTCGAAGGCAACCGGATCGAGATCAGGGGATTCGGCGCGCTGGAGATCAGGAATACCCGCCCCAAGCCGGCGGCCCGCAATCCGCGGACCGGCTACACCATCGAGGTTCCAGCCCGCCGGAAAGCCAAGTTCAAGCCCGGAAAGATCCTGAAGGAAGCTTTGCGCGCCCAGCGGAAGCGTCGGGAGTAACCGGCCGACGCGCGGCATCGACGCACCCACGCCAAACAGCGAGACATGCCTCCTTTTTATCCGGTCGGCAAGCTGCCCGCGGAAGACCTGGACCGCATCCTGCGCCGCTACGCTTCCGGCGCCGACCCGAGACTGCTCGTGGGCCCTGGCATCGGACGGGACGCGGCGGTCATCTCATTCGGTTCCAGCGTACTCGTTTCGAAAACCGACCCCATCACTTTCGCCACCGAGGAAATCGGCTGGTACGCCGTCAACATCAACGCCAACGACATCGCCGCCATGGGCGCGGCGCCCCGGTGGTTCCTCTCGACCATACTGCTTCCGGAAGACAAAACCGACGCCGAACTGGTGGACCGCATATTCTCCGGCCTGGCCGACGCCTGCCGCGAACTCGACATCACCCTCTGCGGCGGTCACACTGAAATCACCCACGGCCTGGATCGGCCGCTGCTGATCGGGCAGATGCTGGGGGAAACGACAGCCGACGGCTATGTCTCCGGCGACGGCGCCCGGGTGGGCGACCGGATCCTGCTGACCAAGGGGATCGCCATCGAGGCAACGGCGCTGATCGCCATGGAGAAAAGCGACGAGGTCCGGACGCAGTTTTCCGACGGGTTTCTCGAGACCTGCCAGCGGTATCTCAGGCAACCCGGCCTCAGCGTGGTCAGGGAAGCCCGACTCGCCATGGAAACCGGCGGGGTCCACGCCATGCACGATCCCACGGAGGGCGGACTCGCGTCGGGACTGCGGGAGATCGCCGTCGCTTCCGGGGTCGGCATGCTCATCGAGGAGGACCGGATTCCGGTGCTGCCCGAACCGGAGGCCCTTTGCGCGTTTTACGGCCTGGATCCCCTGGGGGTCATCGCGTCGGGCGCCCTGCTCATCGTGGTGGGGGCAGACCGAGCGGAGCCCCTGGCGGTCCGCCTTGGCGAAGCCGGCATCCCGGTCGCCGAGATCGGGTCCGTACAGCCTCCCGGGTTCGGAATCCGGATCAGGAGCAAGGGTGAAACCTCCGATCTACCAGCCTTCGACCGGGATGAAATCGGCAAGGTGTTCGAATCGACGTAACCCCGTCCGGGACCGGTAAAAAAACTTGCATGCGGACCCCCGGAAGCTTAGATTTGGACAGCGAAAACCGAAAAGTACGGTGTACGGCCAGGGGTCGTTTTTGGGCCCGGTTCTGATCACATCTTCGCATTCCTTCAGGAGAAAATCATGGAAAAAGTGATGGAAATCATCGTTTTCCTCATGAAGCACATGCAGGATGAGAAAGGCCGCTTCAACGACATCGCCGACGTCTCCCAGACCCTCGTCGGGCACGGCTATACCCAGCAGGAGGTCAACACGGCCTTCGCCTGGCTCTTCGACCGTCTCCAGGCGCAGGCGGAAGTCGTGGTCGATCCGACCAGGCCGCTCCAGCCCAAACCCAACCGGATTCTGCACGCCGTGGAACAGTTGATGATCCAGCCGGACGCCTACGGCTACCTGCTGGAGCTTCGCGAACTGGGCCTGATCACCGATACGCAGACCGAACTGATCATCGAACGGGCCATGCTGACGGGCGCCCGTTCCGTCACCAGGGATGACATAAAAACCATCGCCGCACCGATCCTGCTCGAGTCGGAATCCGGCCAGGTCATGATCTGGCTGCCCGACGACCTCGAAGAGGGCATCGTCGGGAACTGAAGTCCGACCTTCCTTCATCTCCAGCGCGACTCATTTCACGCGACTACTTTCAAACATGTCCAAATCACTCGTTATCGTGGAGTCCCCGGCCAAGGCCCGTACGATCAAGAAGTACCTGGGCAAGGATTTCGAGATCATGGCGTCCGTGGGTCATGTCCGGGACCTGCCGCCCAAGAGCCTGGGTGTCGACGTCCAGAACGGATTCCAGCCCGAATACGTAACGATCCCGGGTAAGGAAAAGGTCGTGAAGGACCTCCGCAGCGCGGCGCGGACGGCCGATCAGATCTTCCTCGCGACCGACCCCGACCGGGAGGGCGAGGCCATCGCCTGGCACGTGGCCAGCCAGCTGGGCAACAGCAAGAAGGAAGTGGGGCGGGTGCTTTTCCACGAGATCACCCCCGGGGCGGTACGGACCGCGATCGACAAGCCCGTGTCGATCGACATGCAGAAAGTCAACGCCCAGCAGGCGCGGCGCGTCATGGACCGTCTCGTCGGATACCAGGTCAGCCCCTTCCTCTGGAAGACGATCACCGGCGGTCTGAGCGCGGGCCGGGTACAGTCGGTGGCGCTGCGGCTGATCTGCGAACGGGAAGTTGAAATCGAGCAGTTCAAGGTCGAAGAGTACTGGTCCATTACGGCCCACCTCCGGTCCGAGGGGGACGTCGTATTCCCCGTCAAGCTGATCCGCGTGGACGGAGAGAAGTTCAACCTGCCCGACGAGAAGTCGGCCCGGGCGCTGATCGAGGACCTGCGCGGGAAGACCTTCGAGATCGAGGGCATCACGCGGAAGCGCACGCAGCGCAATCCCTATCCACCCTTCATTACCAGCACCCTGCAGCAGGACGCGGCCAGGCGCCTTCGGTTCACCACCCAGAAGACCATGATGATCGCCCAGCAACTTTACGAAGGCATCGAGCTGGGCGACGAGGGGGCCATCGGGCTGATCACCTACATGAGGACCGACTCGACCCGGGTCGTGGACGAGGCGATCGCGGCCGTCCGGGACCTGATCGGCCGGGTCTACGGCGACGAATACGTCCCCCCCAAACCGAGGAGGTTCAAGACCAAGGCCGGCGCCCAGGACGCCCACGAGGCGATCCGGCCCACGGCGGCGGACCGCACCCCGGAGAAGATGAAGCCCTTCCTGACGAAGGACCAGTACAGGCTGTATGAACTGATCTGGCTGCGCTTCGTGGCGTCCCAGATGCGACCGGCCCGGTTCGATGTGACTACCGTTGACTTACGGTGCGGGAAGTACCAGTTCCGCGCCACGGGTACCGTACCGACCTTCGCGGGATTCCTGAAGGCCTATGAAGAACCGGTCGACGAGGACGCGGAAGTCAAGGACGATGAGAAATCCCTTCCCGAGCTTCGGAAGGACGAGAAACTCGCCTTGGAAGAGCTCGAACCCAGGCAGCATTTCACCCAGCCCCCGCCCAGGTACACCGAGGCGAGTCTCGTCAAGGAACTCGAAGTCCGGCAGATCGGCCGGCCGAGTACCTATGCGCAGATCATCAGCACGCTGCGTATGCGCAAGTACGCGGCCATGAAAGCGGGCCGGTTCACCCCGACGGACCTCGGCATAGCCGTAAACCGGATCCTGGTCATGGCTTTTCCGGACCTGTTCGACGTGGCGTTCACCGCGAAGATGGAGGACGCGCTGGACCGCATCGAAACCGGGGAACTGGACTGGACCGGCACCCTGGTGGACTTCTACCAGCCCTTCAATGAGCGGTTGCAGACCGTAAACGCCCAGCGATCGGAGCTGAAGAGCTCGCTGACGGAGGAGACGGACGAGAAGTGCGAGAAATGCGGCAAGCCCATGGTTATCCGATGGGGTCGGAACGGGCGGTTCATGGCCTGCGGAGGATTTCCCGCATGCCGAAACACCCGGCCGATGAACGACGAAGAGAACGCCGACCTGAGTACCGACGAAGTATGCGGGAAATGCGGCGAGAAAATGGTCGTGAAGACCGGCCGGTACGGCCCCTTCCTGGCGTGCAGCGGATATCCCCGTTGCCGGGAGACGCGGCCGGTCAACCTTGGGGTCGACTGTCCTGAAGAAGAATGCGGCGGGTTCCTCACGGCGCGCCGGTCGCAGAAGGGCCGGAATTTTTACGGTTGCAGCAACTACCCCAAGTGCCGTTTCGTGGTGTGGGACAAGCCGGTCGACCGACGCTGTCCCCGGTGCGACTATCCCCTAATGGTCGAGAAACAGGAACGGTCCGGCCGTGCGTCGCTGCAGTGTCCGTCATGCAAGCATCGCGTGCGGGCCGCCGAGTCGCAGGCCGCCGGTTCCGACCAGGCGGACCGGGACGTCCAGGCGGACCATGCCGACCAGGCCGGACAGGCCGGCCAGGCCGGCCAGACCCTCCAGGAGGCTTGACCGACCATGGAGAAACTGGTCAGCGCATTCCTCGATCATCTCGAGATCGAGCGTAATTACTCCGGGCATACCCGGTCGGCCTATGCCGGCGACCTGGGCCAATTCCAGTCTTTCCTTTCCGAAGCCGGCGGTGGTGCTACGCCCGACCCGGAATCCGTCGACAAGTCCGTGGTGCGGGCGTTCCTGCACCACCTGCACCGGGAAGGCTTCAGCAGGCGGACGATCGCGCGCCGTTTCGCGGCCGTGCGGTCCTTCTTCCACTACCTCTGCCGGGAAGGGGTCGTTTCCTCCAACCCGTGCGTCTACCTGACCACGCCGAAATGGGACCGCCACCTGCCCCGATTCCTGGACAAGGGCCAGGTGGAGGCCCTGCTCGGTCAGCCCGACCGCGGCCGGGTGCTCGGGCTGCGGGACGTGGTCATCCTGGAACTGCTATACGGAGCGGGCATGCGGTTGTCGGAACTCGTCGGACTCGACGTCGGCGCGATCGAAATGACGGAGGAACGGATCCGCGTGATCGGGAAGGGGGACAGGGAACGCATCGTGCCGCTGGGCGGGCCAGCGCTGTCCGCGCTGGCGGCCTATATGGACGTCCGCCTCACGCTGATCAAAACCGAGCGTGACGAAACAACCGCGCTCCTGCTGAATCAACACGGCCGCAGGCTGACGGGACGAGGGGTCCAGTACATCCTGGGGAGATACGGTCTCAGGATCAGCCAGCAGGGATTGACGCCCCACATGCTTCGCCATACGACCGCCACGCACCTGCTCGACGCCGGAGCGGACCTGCTGGCGGTCAAGGAGCTACTCGGCCACGAACGACTTTCGACCACTCAGGTCTATACCCACGTCGCCCTCGACCGCCTCAAGAAAACGTACGAAGAGGCGCATCCCCGCGCCTGATCTATGAACAGGACGCCGGACCACTCCGCGCAGAAGATTCCGGTCAGCCTGGCCCGACAGGTCGACATGGTCCGACGGGTCGACACGGCCCGCCAGTTCGGCCCGTCCTGCCTGGTCGCCATGGCCTGCCTGGTCGGCCTGGTCGGCCTGGTCGGCCTGGTCGCCGTGGCCTGCGCCCGCGAGGGCATGCCGCCCGGCGGACCGCGCGACCGTATTCCGCCCTGGGTGGTTGAAACCGATCCCCCGGCGGGTTCGACCCACGTGCCGCAGGACGTTTCCCCGAAACTGACCTTCAGCGAACGCATCCAGCCCCGCTCTATCGAAGGCAACCTGTTCATTGCGCCGATCGTGGAATTCGAAGCCGAAGCGAACTGGCGGGGTAACGAGATCACGGTCCGTTTCGAGGAGCCCCTGCTGGTCGACAGAACCTACATCATCACGGTGGGCACCGGCATCAGGGACATGCGGAGTAACCGCATGGATTCCACCTACGTATACGCACTGTCGACCGGCCCCGGCATCGAAGAAGGGGAGGTAAGCGGCCTGACGGTCCACGACGGCCAACCCGCCAGGAATACTTATGTCTGGGCCTACGATCTCGCCGGGAAGCCCGATCCCGACCCGTCCGGCACGACCCCGGACTACCTGGTCCAGGCCGGTCGGGACGGCACCTTCACCTTCACCCATCTCTCGGCTGGCCGTTACCGCCTCTTCGCCTTCCTGGACCAGGGCAGAGACCGTCTCTACGACGCGGGGGTGGACCCCATCGGCGTGCCCACCCGGGACGTCGTCCTGTCGGCAGAGGGCATGGCGGCAGAGGGCATGGCGGAAGAAGGTATAGCGGAGGAGGGCATGGTGGACGGTCCCATGTGGTTTCGGATGGCCGTGAACGATACCGCCGCCATGCACGTAATGTCCGCCCGGGTTGCCCACCGCCGCGAAGTGAGTGTCTTCCTGAGCGAGGCGCCTCGCGCGGACATGGTCCGGGACACGGGTGCCTATGCCATCACTGGCGTGGAGGAGGACGAAGGCCTCGAGGTCACATCCGCGTACCAGGATCCGGCGGATCCGGCGACCATCGTGCTCACCACGGCGCCCCAGGTCCGCGACCGGGTCTATCGCCTGACCGTTACCGGACTGGAAAATACCTGGTCTGAGCCGATGGACACGACGGAGAACACCGCCGAGTTTACCGGGTCGTCCATTGAGAACTCGCCGGCACCGAGGTTGCTGGAAGTCTACCCCGGCAACCGTGCGCGGGACGTCGCGCAGTCCGTCGAGCTTCGATTTTCGTTCAGCGAACCCGTCACCCTGGAGGAAGGGGCCGTGGTACTTCGGGATTCCACGGACCGGAAGACTGGCGGGGATCTCCGGTGGATCGACGCCACGGTCGCCGCAATGCGGCCCGATTTCATGTTGCAGCCGAGTACCGACTACGAGATCCTCGTACTGGCCGGCCTGGTCAAGAACGGGTTCGACCAGCCGCTGCAGGCCACCGGCGACCGTCCCGACACGCTCTCGTATACCTTCACGACCATCGATCCCGAGAGCTACGGTTCGCTGTCGGGACGGTTCGAGGATGAAGACACCGCGGGGGCGGGAGCCGTGGGGATCTCCCTTTACCAGTTACGGGACTCGGAGCCCACCGCGGAGATCGAACTGGCCGGACCGGGGGGTTTTCGGTTTGACAATGTGCTGCCGGGCCAGTATATCCTTCAAGCCTACCGCGACGCGAACGGAAACGGTAGATTCGATTACGGCAACCCCTTGCCATTCGTTCCCGCCGAACGGTCCATGGTCCATCCGGACACCCTGGAAGTACGACTGGGATGGGAGACGGAAGACATCACGCTCAGGTTGAACCGTTAGCGGTCCGGCGCGTCAGGGGAGGAACACCATGATCCAGGTAAAAAACGCCCTCGGTCTGCAGGAAGCGGTGGATGCGCTGAGGACGCAGGGCATCGTGACCGTCGAAGGCGTATTCTCCGCGGAAGAGATGGTTACGTTCCGCGGTCTGCTGGACCGGACCATCGCGGAAGCACGCCGCGTAGATGAATACAAGGGGCGGCCGACCGAAAAGCTTCTCGGGAAATCGAAGGACACGGTCTGGCTGCTGTGGGAACTCTACGCCGTGTGCGAAGGCGGGCTCCGGTACTCCCGGCATCCCGCCATCGTCAGCGTGCTCGAACGCGCCCTGGGCGAACCGGTGAAGCACGCGAGCATCGGCACCATGTTCGACAAGGTGGCCGGCGGCGACGCGGAGATCGGCTGGCACCAGGACACCTTCTTCATCGTGGACCCGCCCCCGGACCGGGACCTCGATCTTACCGGCTACTGGAACCAGTTCGGCCACATACACATCAGGCCCGCCGACATCGATTGGAAGGAAGACTATTTCCAGCAGACCATCATCGTCCGCATCAACGTGGACCCGCAGACCATCGAGAACGGCGCCATGAAGGTCCTCCCCGGCTCCTATCTCGAAGGACCGCTTGAATTGAAGGGCGGCCCCGAAGCCTATGTCGCCGCGCACGAACACGAGGCGATCGACTGCACGGCGGGCGAGGGAAGCGTCACCTTCTACTATCCCACCATGCTCCACAGCTCGGAGGTCAGTACGGCGCCGCACGGCGTGCACCGGCGGGCCGCCGCGCACCGGGTCCGCGCGGAAAGCCTGCAGATCCCGGGCTGGGACTGGCCCTCGGACTGGCCCGAAGGCACCGAACGGATCCGGCCGGAAACGGGATTCGACCTGGACCCCTTCGCCTGATCGCCGCCGACGCACCGAACCCTACCGACGGCCGGATTCCCGCCCGGTTTCACCGATATACAGGGTAGAGAAGGCCGGCGCGAAACCGCTCCACCGCCGGTCGCCGTACCGATTTTCCTCGATGCCCAGGACCCACGGCTTGCTCAGGGTCGCGTTGACCATGTTGTGCAGGAACACGCCCGCGGCCTGCTCGGACAGGATCACCTCGGCGTCCTGGTACATGGCGACGCGCTTCTCCTCGTCGAATTCCCGCGCGGCCGCATCCACCAGGCGGTCAAACTCGTCGTGTTTCCAGTCCTGCCGGCCCGATCCCACGGGCTGGGAGCGCCAGGGCACAGCGATCATGTCGCTGGGGTCGGGATAGTCCATGTTGAACCACAGGAAACCCCACGGGATCTCGTGGTCGCGCATGAAGGCGTTGAAGGCGTTGGTGGACTGCTGCCGCAGGTTCACCTCGATGTCCAGGTGGTCCTCGAACATCTGCTGCATGGCGACGACCACGTTCCATTCATCGGGCGTCGGCGGCTGGCCCCGCACCCAGAGTTCGAGCGCGGGCAGCCCCTTGCCTTCGGGGTAGCCGGCCTGCGCCAGCCGCTGCCGGGCCAGCTCCGGATCGAAAGCCTGGTACGCGCGGATCCGGTCCGCCTGGTACCCCGGGAAGCTCTTCGGCAGCATGCCGTAGGCCGGCGTGGCGGCGCCGCCGAGCACAACGTTGCAGATGGCCTCGCGGTCGATGGCGTGGGCCAGGGCCTGGCGCAGCCGGATGTTGTCGAAGGGCGGCTCGCGCGTCCTGAAGATCGTGTAGTACGTCCCGAAGTTCGGATAGGTGATCAGCTCGCGGCTCAGGACGGGGTCCATGCGTGCGTGATGGTAATCCGGACCCATGACGCCGATCCGGTCGAACTCGCTGTTCTCATAGGCCGGCAGGCCCCGCCAGCCCGGCAGGATGAAGGTGAACTCGATGCGTTCGAGATATCCCTTCCACGGACCGTTGTAATGGGGATTCAGCGTGTAGTTCATGCCGACGTTCTTGTCCCACGATGCGAGGCGCCAGGTGGAGTTTGACACGCAGTACTCCGGCTCGGACCACCTTATTCCGTATTTCTCCACCTGCCACCTGGGCGCGGGCACGGAAGTAAAGAAGGTGAGGATATAGGGAAAGTGCGAGCAGGGTTCTTCGGTCTCGATCACCAGCGTACGGTCGTCCACGGCCCGGACGCGGACGGCCTGCGGGTCGTTCGTCTGTCCCGTGTTGAAAGCCCGGGCGCCCTTGATCGGGTAGTAGAAGTAGGCGAAGATGTTGGCGTGGGCGGGATCGAGCAGCCGGCGGAAGGACCATTCGAAATCGTGGGCCGTCACCGGCCGGCCGTCGCTCCACTTCGCACCTGCGCGGATCCTGAAGGTCCAGGTCACGTGGTCGTCCGCCACGGACCAGGATTCGGCGGCCGCGCCCCTGATTTCCATGTCTTCGTCGAAGACCAGCAGGGATTCGAAGAGGAAGGCGTTGAACTGGGCGTCGAAGAGGGAGATGCCCACGTCCAGGGTGGACGGTTCCAGCATGCTCAGCCGGATGTACTGCTCGCTGAGTGGAGCGGCGTCGGCGGGCAGTTCCCGCCCCACCGTATTGACGCGCGAGGCCTCCGTCCCGTCGCCCGGCTCGATAACCGGGGACCCGCAGGCCGCTGCGACCAGCGCGGCGGCGCAGATCAAGACGTAGTTCCGTACTCCCATCGTGCCCTCCCGGCCGCCGCGGAACCCCGCCGGCCACTAGGCCGGTGCTGCAGCCGCGGGCTGGTTGGTCACTCTTCGGCGAAGGCGGCGTCGAAGGCCACGTCGGACGGAGGAAAGTCGACGCCCTTCGTGAAGGCGCAGGCTTCCTCGGCGCCGTGCTCGCGGTCCATGCCGCTGTCCTCCCACTCGATGGATAGGGGACCCTGGTATCCGATCTCGTTCAGCGCGCGGATGATCTCCTCGAAATCGATGCTGCCGCGGCCGAGGGACCGGAAATCCCAGTAGCGGTCGGAATGGCCGAAGTTTACATGTCCGCCGAAGACGCCGGCCCGGGTCGGGCGTTCCGACCACCAGACGTCCTTCATGTGCACGTGGTAGATGCGGTCCCTGAAGGTCCGGATGAACTCGACGTAGTCCACCCCCTGGTAGCCGAAGTGGCTGGGGTCGTAGTTGAATCCGAAGGCCTCGCGGTTGCCCAGGGCGTCCAGCGCCCGCTGTGCCGAGGAGAGGTCGAAGGCGATCTCCGTGGGATGCACCTCCAGGCCGAACTTCACGCCCACCTCGTCGAACACGTCCAGGATCGGATTCCAGCGCGCCGCGAAGTCTTCGTATCCCGCGTCGATGGATGAAGGGTCCACGGGCGGAAACGAGTAGAGCAGGTGCCAGATCGACGAGCCGGTGAACCCGTTGGCCACGTCGAGGCCCATGTTCGCGGCGGCCCGGGCGGTCTGCTTCATCTCCTCGGCGGCGCGTTGGCGCACGCCTTCCGGGTTCCCGTCCCCCCAGACATGGGGCGGCAGGATCGCCTCGTGGCGGGCATCGATCAGGTCGCAGACCGCCTGGCCGGCGAGATGGTTGCTGATGGAGAACACCTGCAGGCCGTGCTTGTCCAGCAGCGCCCTGCGGTCCTCGCAGTACGCCTTGCTTTCAGCGCCCTGATTCACGTCGAAATGATCACCCCAGCAGGCCAGCTCGAGACCGTCGAACCCCCAGCTTGCCGCCTTCCCGGCGAGTGTGTCGAGGGTGAGGTCCGCCCACTGGCCGGTAAAAAGCGTTACGGGACGAGACATGATTGACTGCTCCTTTCTGATGCATAGTCGCCATGTACAGCGCGGTGGCCACTAACCTACAGGTCGGCGATCCGGACCCAGCTGCCGTTCTCAGCCGACAGCGAAACGGCTTCCAGCACGGCCTGGTCCCGGACGCCTTCGTCGAAATCCGGATGGAGATTGTCGTCGGCGCCGGCGATGGCCTGCATGAGATCGTACACCTCGTGGATGAAGGTGTGTTCCCAGCCGATGATGTGTCCGGGCGGCCACCACCGGTCCATATAGGGGTGGGCGCCTTCGGTCACGATGATCTCGCGGAAGCCCTGCACGTGGTCCTCGTCATCCCTGTTGTAGTACTGGAGCTCGTTCATCTTCTCCAGGTTGAAGGCGATGGAGCCCTTGCTGCCGTTGATCTCGAATCGGTTTCCGTTCCGGCGCCCGCCGGCGAAGCGCGTGGCCTCGAAGGAGCCCACGGCGCCGTTCTCGAACCGGGCCAGCGCCAGGGTCGTGTCGTCCACGGTCACCGGTCCCGTCCGCGTGGAACCGCCGGCGCTCGCGCCCAGGGCCGAGTCGATCTCCTCCACGATGGGACGCTCCTTGATGAAGGTCTCCTGCATGCCCGTCACCTCGGTGATCTCGCCGATGAGATACCGGGCCAGGTCGATGATGTGGGCGTTCAGGTCGCCGTGGGGGCCCGATCCGGCTTTTTCCTTCTGCAGCCGCCAGACCAGGGGGAAGTCGGGGTCCATGATCCAGTCCTGCAGGTAGACGGCGCGCCAGTGATACACCTGGCCGATGCGGCCTTCTTCGATGAGCCGCTTCGCCAGCGCGACGGCGGGCACCCGCCGGTAGTTGTAGGCCACCATGCTCTTCACGCCCGCCCGGTTCACGGCTTCGGCCATGGCGCGGGCCTCCGCGAGGGTGTTGGCCAGCGGTTTTTCGCAGAAGACGTGCTTGCCCGCTTCGGCGGCGGCGATGGCGATCTCCGCGTGGCTGTCGCCCGGTGTCGAAACGTCGATGAGATCGATGTCGTCCCGGGCGATCAGCGTCTTCCAGTCGGTCTCGTATCCTTCCCACCCGAACTCGGCGGCCGCGCCTTTCACGTTCTCCGCGTTGCGCCCGCAGATGGCCTTCATGACCGGCACGCCGGCCGCGTCAGGGAAGAAGAAGGACATGTCCTTGAAGGCGTGGCTGTGTGCCTTGCCCATGAACGAATAACCCACCAGGCCCACGTTAACGTTCCGTGCCATGTATTGCTCCTTTCTCGTCTCGCGCCGCCGGGGCGACCCAATCTCCACCGGGGCGGTCACGTTCTTCGCCGGGCGGCCCGTTCTCCGCCGGGCGGCCCGTTCTCCGCCAGGCGACCCTATCTCCGCCGAAGCGGCCCTTGCTCCACCGGGGCGACCCGGCTCAGGATGCCAGCTTTTCCGCTACGTAATCTTCCAGTTCATTGATGGCCACCCGGTCCTGCGCCATGGTATCCCGGTCGCGGACCGTCACCGCCTGGTCATCTAAGGTCTGGAAGTCGACCGTGACGCAGAGCGGCGTGCCGATTTCGTCCTGGCGCCGGTAGAGCTTGCCGATGGCGCCGGTGTCGTCGTACACCGTGCGTATCCTGCCCCCGGACTGCAGCGACCGGCGGATATCCCGGGCCGTTTCGGCAAGCCGTTCGTCGGTCCGCTTCAGCGGAAAGACCGCCACCTTGACCGGGGCCAGGTGGGGCTTGAGCCGCAATACCGTACGGTAGTGGTCGCCGATGACCTTCTGCGACAGGTTCCGCAGCGTCTTGCCCTCCTTGATCCGGTCCGCCCCCGACATGGCCAGGAGCGCGTCGATGCGCGGCATGTTTTCGGGCAGATCGCCGGCGATCGCCTCCCCGAAGGCCAGCAGGGATTCCCGCGTTTCCTCCGGCATCTTGCTGTTCTTCGCGACCGACGCGTTGAAGGCGTCCAGCCCACCCTTGACGGCGGAAAGCTTGTCTTCGGGCGGCGCTTTTACCATGGATTCGTCGTAGGCTTCGCTGAGCACGGCCAGCAGGCAGCGGCCGACCCCCGCCGCCGGCTCGACCACGAAGGGGATCACGTGTTGGTTCGCCTGCGGATCGAAATAGGAAAGCCTGGTCGTGCTGGAAGGGTTTTCCGCTACTTGCGCCGTGAGGTCGTACTGTTCCTGGTACCGCGTGTGGGAGCCCAGGTCGAAGTCCGTCCGGCTCGCGATGCCCTCGAGTTCCTCGAAGCCGAGGGTGGGATATCGGTACATGAGGTCGTAGGTCTTCTTCGAGTAGTGGGCGAGATCATCCTGCGGCACGTCAAGGATCCGGATGTTTTCCCTGCTGACGCCGATGTGTTCCCACCAGGCGAGGCGGTCCTCCAGCCACCTGTCCTGCCATTCGTCCTCGGTACCGGGATGAACGAAGAACTCGATCTCCAGCATGTCGAATTCCCGGACGCGGAACAGGAAGTTGCGGGGATTGATCTCGTTGCGGAACCCCTTGCCCACCTGGGCGATGCCGAAGGGCAGCTTGCGCGCCGTGGTGGTCAGCACGTTGTTGAAATTGACGAATATGCCCTGGGCCGTCTCAGGTCGCAGGTAGGCAAAAGCACCTTCTTCAGATACCGGACCCACCTGGGTCTTGAACATCAGGTTGAAGGGCCGCGGCTCGGTCAGGTCCGTGGATCCGCAGGCCGGGCACACCCCACCGATCTGGTCGGCGCGCCACCGTCCCTGGCACTTGCGGCAGTCCACCAGGGGGTCGACGAAGGTCTCTTCGTGACCCGAGTACTTCCAGGTCAGCGGATTCATCAGGATGGCGCTGTCGAGCCCCTCCATGTCATCCCGCTCATAGACGTTGCGCCGCCACCAGGAGTCCACGATGTTGTTCTTCAGCTCGACGCCCACCGGGCCGTAGTCGTACAGGCCCTGCAGGCCGCCATAGATTTCCGAGCCCGGGTAGATGATTCCGCGGCGCTTGCAGAGGGAGACGAGTTGTTCCAGCGAGACAGCGGCCACCGCGGTCCTTTCGAGTTTGTACAATGGGGAGATGGCAGGCAGCGCGGCACTTCAGGCACGCCGCGAACAACGGGTTCACCATAACGAAAACACCCTGCGGTGTCAACCCAAAAGGCCCTGGCCGCGCCTAAAATATAGATTGACAGAAACCGGGTGCCCGCGCATTGATACATAGCGTTTTAAAGGTGTTTCATCCTGCTTCCAGAACCTCAATCGGATACCCGGTGCTATCGATGCATGAAACGGCCATAAGCCACGACGATCTCGGCGCGGTCGCCGGTGATTTCCAGGGCCGGCCGGCCATACTGCACTACGGGGATTGCGCCGCCGAATACCGGGCAGTCCGGACCGCCGCCGGCCTGAGCGACCTTTCCGGCCGCGGCAAGTTGCGCATGACCGGCGCGGACCGGCAGCGCTTCATGCACCGCGTGGTGACCAACGACGTGGAGCAGCTCGGCGCCGGCGAGGGCGTCTATGCCTGCATGCTGACGCCCCAGGGGAAGATCATCTCGGACATGACGGTCCATGTCCGCGAAGAGGACCTGCTCATCGACGTGGAACCAGGGATGGCGGACGTGCTCCGGAATACACTCGACCGGTACGCCCTCATGGACGACGTCGAGATCGCGGACGTCACTGCCTGCTACGGTCTGATCGGCGTGTCCGGCAGGCGGGCGGACGACTGCATCCAGGGCCTGGCCGGTCCCCTGCCGCCGCTTCCGCCCGGCGGACACGGGGAGATCGAATTAAGCGGCGTGCCCGCGACGGTGGCGCGTGCGCATCGTACGGGCGAACGGGATTACGACATCTACGTACCCGCCGGAAGTGCGGATGAAATCTGGAAGGCGTTACTCGCCGGCGCGGGAGATGGCGCGGGAGGCGGCGCTCCCTGCGTACCCATTGGATACGAGACCCTGGAGGTCCTGCGCGTGGAAGCGGGCATTCCCCGCTGCACGGCGGAACTGGACGACCGGATCATACCCAACGAAGCGGTGAAGGACCGGGCCGTCAGTTTCACCAAGGGTTGCTACATCGGGCAGGAGCCCGTCGTGATGATGGAGCATCGGGGCCGCCCCAACCGCCTGCTGTCGGGACTGGTCATCGAAGGGGAAACGCGGCCCGAGCCAGACGCCATGATCCGGAAGGACGGGAAGGAAGCCGGGTGGATCACCACGGCGGTCCACGGACAGGCGGTCGACGGGATCATCGCGCTGGGATTCGTCCGGCGGAGATCCATGGCGTCGGGCGGACCAGGCGGACCGTTGGAAGTCGAGGTGAACGGCCTTCCGGTCCGCGCCGAAATCGCGGACCTGCCTTTCTACAACCCCGGCTCTTGAAGCACGGCCAGAGCCCTTGATGCACGATCCCGGCTCTTGATGCACGACCCGGTCCTTATTGCACGACCCAAGCCCTTGTTGCACGACCCAGACCCCAAATATCGGAAGGCGTATTACAGGAATCCCGGCGCATCCCATGTCGAACACTACCTTCTCCCTGCAATCCCCCCTGGACATGCACATCCACTTCCGCGAAGGCGCCATGATGAGGCGCGTGGCGCCGCTGAGCGCGGAGACCTTCGCGGGCGGCGTGATCATGCCCAACCTGGTGCCCCCCGTGGACAACCCCGACCGTCTGGAACGGTACGAGCGGGAAATCAGGGCGGTCGTGGACCGCCACGCCTTCGAACCCTACATGACCCTGTTCATGCGGCCCTACCCCGAAAGTGAACTGGCTTCGATGAAGGACCGTATCATCGGCGTCAAGCTGTACCCGGAGGGCGTAACCACCCACAGCGATGAAGGGGTCGGCGAACTTCGCGACGTGGAGGACACCCTGGCCCTGATGCAGGACCTGGGCATCCGGCTGATGGTTCACGGCGAAACGACGGATTTCGTCATGGACCGGGAGCGCGCGTTTCTCCCCGTCTACGAAGACCTGGCCACGCGCTTTCCCCGGCTGCACATCGTCATGGAACACATCACGACCCGTGAGTCCGCCGCGCTGCTGGATCGCCACGAGAACCTGTCCGCCACCGTCACCCTGCAGCACCTGATCATCACCCTGGACGACGTGGCGGGCGGCCTGCTCAACCCTCACCTCTTCTGCAAGCCCATCGCCAAACGGCCGGAAGACCGCGACGCGCTCCTCGCGCTCGCCCTCGAAGCCCATCCCGGGCTCGCTTTCGGCAGCGATTCCGCGCCCCACCCGGTCGACAAAAAGGAGAGCGCCGGCTGCGCCGCGGGGGTCTTCACCGCCCCCATCGCCCTGCAGATGCTCGTCGGGCTTTTCGAGGAACACGGCGCGCTGGACCGGCTGCAGGCCTTTGTCTCGGATAACGCGAAACGGATCTACGGGGTCGCACCGCCTGCAAAAACCGTGGTGTTCGAGAAGACCGGGGCGGTCATCCCCGAGCGGTACGGCGACGTCGTCCCCATGTATCCCGGCAGGGAACTGGATTGGGCGGTGGCGGAAGTGCGGTAAAAGGCCGGGTGGCGCGGACGGGACGCAGCCTACTCCAACCGGATGGCGTTGGAGATGATCCAGAGCCTCTGGCGCTCGCCGCGCAACAGGGTGCTGCGAAGCTGGTAGACCTCGGTGTGATAGACCCCCGGGCCGGGAACCTCCACGAACAGTTCATGTCCTTTGGTCTCGATCAGGGGTACTCCGTCTCGGTACAGCCGTATGCGCACCGGGCCCGATGACGGCGCAGTCACGTGCAACCGTCCGCCGTCCTGGTACTCGACACTGGACCCCATGGACTCAGTCTCCGGTCCCCTGGAGTGCTTGAAGGAAAAACCGGGAGCCGGCTCGTATCCTTCCAACACCACGTAGCAACTTCCGCGGTGGATCGCGTTCAACAGGATCTTCTCGTCGACCCCGGCGTCGCCCGTCAGTTCCGTACCGGTGATCACATAGGTCCGGATCAATCCGAACATGCGTTCATAGGTGGGGAAGGACAGGTGGCGTTCACCCCAGAGCTTTATGCGCTCGTGGGCGTCCAGACTGCCGATCACGGTCACCGGTTGGCGCTGCGCGCGATGCATCCAGAGTCGGATGGCCTCGTCGGGACGGTCGATGAGGCTGTTGAAGACCCCGTCGGGCATGAACGGCAGGAAAACAAAGGCCCGCAATAGTTCCAGCACGCCGTCATCGCGCCATTCGCTGTTCCCGTTGAGCACTTCCAGGCCGTCCATCTCTTCCAGGGTCCAGTCGGTCCAGGGCCGGCGGCCCGTGGGGTGCGCCGCGATGGACACACCGCCCGATTCGGAAATCTCCTCGACAACTGCTGGTAGCCCCAGGGGGCCGTCCTGGCTCACATCCCTGCCCACGCCGAGGGAAAGCAGGTGGCCCGCGCTGGTGTTGACCTCTTCGCCCACCAGCAGCAGCAAGCCGTCATGATACCCCTGGTGGCCGTCGATCAGGGGTTGCATGGTGTCGTGATCGGTCAGTACGAGAAAATCCGGTCCCGCGTTCTGCCCCGCCCGGACGATATCCTCGACCGATCCCCCGCCGTCGGAGTAGGTGGAATGGATGTGGATGGCGCCGGAATAGCGCGGCGAAAGCCCGGGATCCGGGTCCGGCGCGGAACGGGGATATTCGGACCGCATGATCAGGTACCCATCGACGATCCAGAGCAGGAAACCGGCCGCGACGAGTATTTTCAGCGATTTACGCAGATTCGGCATGACAACCCGTCCGGTGTTTGAAGGCCCGATCTGTTCCGGAGCGGCCACTTCCGGCTCGCCCGCCCGCAACCACAAGGAGAGGAGCGCCTCCTCGTTTACGCCTCAAGGTGGACTCGACCCATCAGACGCCACCACAGAATGCGTGCTCCAGGTGCGTTACCCCGGGTGGGTTCCGAGAGAGGTCGATCCCGACGACGTCGAAACGGCACGGCGTCTCCTGCCAGCTTCGTTCCTGCAGGAACCTTCGGGCGGCCCGGGCGATATGACGCTGTTTCCTCGCGTCCACCCGGGATTGCGGGTCCCCGAACCGGCGGCCGGTTCCGGCCTTGACCTCCACGAATACGAGTTCGTCGCCGTCCCGGGTAATGAGGTCGATTTCGCATCGGGAGACGGGGTCCCGGTAATTCCTGGCCAGCACGTCATGGCCCTTTCGGCGCAGAAGGGCTTCCGCGATGGACTCGCCGCGTGAACCCAGGATTTGCGTCGATGTGGTCATGATGCCTTCGAGATGAATGCCCGGAATCAGTGCCCGGGATCAACACGGGATGACAGGGCGTATATTCGATGCTAGCCAGTGGTCAGGCCGGGGTGAAAACGAATCTCTTCCGCAGGAAGGAGCGGCGATGCACGGCCGACGGTCCATGGTCCTCGAGCGCGGCCAGGTGCGCCGCCGTGCCGTAACCCTTGTGACGGGCGAATCCGTATTCGGGGTATTCCGGGTCGCACGCGATCATGATCCGGTCCCGCGTCACCTTCGCGATGACGGACGCCGCCGCGATGGAGAGGCTGCGTGCGTCGCCTCCCACCACGGTGGTCTGGGGGCCCCGCCAGTCGATGGGGTCGATCCCGTCGACGAGCAGGTGGCCGGGAGGCGGCGATAGGGCCTCCACGGCTTCTTTCATGGCGATAAGGTTCGCCCGGCGGATGTTCACCGTGTCGATCTCGGCCGGGTCGGACCGGCCGACGCCGATGGCCGTGGCAACGGCCGTTATCTTCTCGTAGAGGGCCTCCCGCCTGGCGGGCGTGAGGCGTTTCGAATCGTCCAGGCCCGGAATCACGGCATCATCCGGCAGCATCACGGCGGCCGCGATTACGGGGCCGGCCAGGGCGCCCCGCCCGGCTTCGTCGACACCGGCCGCGGGCCGCGCGCCATGACCGAGGAGGGACCGTTCAAAGCGGGCCATGGCCCGGTGTCTCTTCCGCTCCGCGTCGCCCTTCGCCATGCTCAGTTGCGCCGCTCGGCGATCCGGGCGGCCTTGCCCTTGAGCTTCCTCAGGTAGTAGATGCGAGATTGCCGCACCTTGCCCCTGCGCAGCACCTGGATCTTTCCAACCGACGGCGAATGCAGCGGGAAGATGCGCTCGACGCCGATCCCCTGTGAGATCTTGCGGACCGTGACGGTCTCGCCGATGCCGTAGCCGGACCGCTGGATAACCACGCCCTGGAAAAGCTGTACGCGTTCCTTGTCGCCTTCGCGGACCTTGACCTCCATCCGAATGGTGTCTCCGGCACGGAATTCCGGCAGGTCGGTCCGCAGCTGGTCCTGGGTGATCGTGTCTAATGCGTTCATGATGGTAACTTCCGTCCTTTCGAACGACCGCGGGTACGCTACCCGTTTTCGTCCTGTTGAAGGGTTCTCAGATAAGTCATATCCTCTCCGGTCAATTCCACGGTTTCCAGCAACTCGGGACGGTGCTGGTACGTCTTCTTCAGGGCGTCCTGCCTTTCCCATCTTTCAATGCGCCCATGGTGCCCGGAAAGCAGCACCTCGGGCACGCGCCATTCCTGGTAGTTCTCCGGCCGCGTGTACACGGCGTTGCCCAGCAGTCCTTCGTAGTGCGAATCCGTGACCGCGGAAGCCATTTCGCCCAGGACCCCGGGGAGGAGACGGATCACGGCGTCGGCGACCATCATGGCCGGGATCTCTCCGCCGGTGACGACGAAATCGCCCACGGAGTACTCCTCGGCGCCCAGGCCCGTGGCCACCCGTTCGTCGACACCCTTGTAATGCCCGCAGATCAGGACCAGCTGGTCCAGTTCCGCGAAGGACCTGGCCGTATCCTGCACGAAGGGCCTGCCCCCGGCCGACAGCAGCACGGTACGGGAGCGGTCAGTCCGGTCAGCCCCGGACGGTTCGTCAGCCTGGTCAGTCCGGGACGACGTGTCGACCTGGTCAGCCCTGGACGCCCGGGACGCTTCGTCAACTTGCCGCCGGATATGCTTTACGCCCCTGCATATAGGCTCCGCCTTGAGCACCATGCCCGGGCTTCCACCGTAAGCGTAGTCATCGACGGTTTTGTGGCGGTCCATCGTAAATGCCCGCAGGTCGTGGACGAAGACATCCACCAGGTCCTGCCGGCACGCCCGGCCCACGATACTCTCCCCGAAGGGTCCCGCGAATACACCCGGGAAAGCCGTGAGAATGTCGATACGCATGGTCAGTTCCGCTACGAGATCAATCCCGGGATCTTCCGTACGACGATCCTGTCCTCACCGGGATCGAGTTCCACCACGATGTCCCGGACCGCCGGGATCATCGCTTCTCCTGTTGGCGTGTCCACCACGAACACGTCGTTCGCGGGCAGGGACATCACCTCGCGGAGGGTTCCGATCTCTTCTCCTTCGTCGGAAACGACCGCGCAGCCTTCGAGTTCGAAGACATAATACGCGTCACGGGGCAACGGGGCGACGGCTTCTTCGGGCACCTGGATGTACGCGCCGCGGAGCCGTTCCGCATGCTCCGCCTTATCGACCCCGTGGAACTTCATCCGCCAGCCGTTCCCGTCCCGGTCGCAGCGTTCGATCTCAAGCGACTCCCGCCGTCCGTCCTTCAGTTCCACGCCGATCCGGACCAGGTCCGCGAACCGGTCCGGTGCGTCCGACAGTCCTTCCACGCGGACGAAGCCCTTGAGGCCGTGGGGTTTGCGGATGAATCCGATATTGATCCAGTCTGCGCTCACTTACACCCCGCCCCGGCGCACCGCCGGCCGATCCGCTTTACCGCTCTCGCCCGCCCCGGCACACCGCCGACCGATCCGCTTCAGTTTACTCGGCCGCTTCGGTCGTCTCTTCGTTGTCGCCGCGCCACTTCTGAATCGCGCCGCTCTTCACCAGAAGCGACCGCACCGTTTCGCTCGGTTGGGCGCCGCGGTTGAGCCAGTCGACAGCCTTTTCCACGTCCATCTCCAGCTGTTCCGGCGAAATGGGGTTGTAGTAACCCAGGCTTTCGATGTATTTGCCGCCCAGGCGTTTCCTGTTGTCCGTAACGACGATCCGGTAAAAGGGTCTCTTCTTGGCTCCCGTGCGGCGAAGCCGTATGGCCACTGCCATGTTCCGCTCCTTAGGCTACCCGAAAGGCAGCATTTTCTGACCGAGCCGTTCGAGGGCGCCCGGCCGGTTCAACTGCTTCATCATTTTCTGCATCATGTTGTATTGTTTCAGTAACTGGTTCACCTCCTGTACGCTCGTGCCGCTTCCCCGCGCGATCCGGCGGCGCCTGCTGCCATTGATGACCACGGGGCGCGCCCTTTCGTGTCTGGTCATGGAACTCAGAATGGCGTCCATGCGAACGAGCGCTTTCTCATCCATGTCCATATCCTTCAACGCCCTCTTGTTTACTCCCGGCATCATTTCGACCAGTTCCTGCATGGAACCCATTTTTCCCAGTTGCTGGAGCTGCGACCGGAAATCCTCAAGATCGAAGGTCTGCTTGCGTAGTTTCGTTTCGAGCTTGCGCGCTTCCTCCACGTCGATGGCAGCCTGTGCGCGCTCGACCAGGGAAACCACGTCGCCCATCCCCAGGATCCGGGACGCCATCCGTTCGGGATGGAACAACTCCAGGGCGTCCAGTTTCTCGCCGACGCCCACGAACTTGATGGGCTTCCGGGTAATCTGCCGAATGGACAGCGCCGCGCCGCCGCGGGCGTCCCCATCCATCTTCGTCAGGATACAGCCGTCGATGTCAAGGTGCTGGTCGAAGACCTCGGCCACGTTGACCGCGTCCTGTCCCGTCATCCCGTCCACCACGAGCAGGATCTCGTGGGGATGTACCGCCTCGCGGATCCCGCGGAGTTCATCCATCATCTCCTCATCGACGTGCAGTCGACCCGCCGTGTCCAGGATGACGACGTCGTGGTCCTCCCGGTCCGCGCGGTCCACGGCGACCCTGCAGATGGCCAGAGGAGACCGGCCGTCCCCGAGGGCCACGACCGGCACGTCCAGCTGTTCGCCGAGTACCTGCAGCTGCTTCACCGCCGCGGGCCGGTAGATATCCGCCGCGGCCAGTATGGGCCGGTGGCCCGCACTGAGGAAGTGGAGGGCCAGCTTCCCCGTGGCCGTCGTCTTGCCGGACCCCTGCAGGCCGGCCAGCATGACGATGGTCGGCGGCGATTCCGCGAGGGCGACCTCGACGGCTTCCTCGCCCATCAGGGAGATCAGCTCCTGGTGGACGATCCCCACCATCTGCTGCCCCGGGGAAAGGTTCCTGAGCACGCCCTGCCCCAGGGCCTTTACCTTGACCGAGTCGATGAAGGTCCGGGCTACCTTGAAATTCACATCGGCTTCCAGCAAGGCGCGGCGCACCTGCCGGAGGCTGTCGTCGATGTTCTTCTCCGTCAGCTTGCCCTGGCCGCGGAGATTCCGGACGATTCCTTCCATGCGTCCGGTCAGTTCTTCAAACACGATACGCTCCAGTGCGGTCAACCGGTTCTTCTCAGGCTTGCCACCCTGTAGGGTCAGCCGTCATTTCTCAGACTGGCTGCCCAGTGCGGTCAGCCGGTTTTTCGAAACCGCGCCGCGAAACTCCCGTCCACCCCGTGTACCGGCGGAAGCGTGGCGATCCGGCCCGCGCCGTCCATTACTCCGGCCAGTTCCTCCGGCCAGCCGCCGGGGCTGTCCGGACGAAAACCGGGATGCCTGCTGCAAAACGCGGCCACGACGTCCTCGTTCTCTTCAGGCTCGATGGTGCACGTGCTGTACACCAGGACGCCGCCCGGCTTCACCATGCCGGCGCCTTTCTCCAGCAACGCCAGTTGCTCGCCGCGGAGCCGGCCGATGTCCTCCGCCGTTCTCCGCCACCGCAGATCGGGCCTGCGCGCGATGGTGCCGAGACCGGAACAGGGCGCATCCACCAGGACCCGGTCGGCCTTTAAATCCAGGCCGGGCGACCGGCCGTCCATGACGACAAGACGCACCTGCCCCAACCCCATTCGCTGCCGGTGTTCCTCCACGCGGCGGAGTCGATGCGGTGACGTATCGCAGGCGATCACCCGTCCGCCCGCGCCCACAATTTGCGCAATATATGTTGTTTTTCCGCCCGGAGCGCAACATAAATCGACAACGTTCTCGCCCACTTTCGGGCCCAAAAGCCTCACCGCGAGACCCGCGCTTTCGTCCTGTACCTGGAAAAGTCCCGCCTCATGTGCGGCCAGTCCGTGCAGTTCGCCCGCGTGCCTAAGAATCAGGAAATCATCGAGCCATCGCCCCGGCTCCACCTGGATGCCGTGCAACGCAAGCGATGCGGCGAGGTCCTGCGGCGTGGACCTCGCCGTGTTGACCCGAGCGGACAGGGTCGGCGGCCGGTTCCCGGCCTCCATGAGGGCGGCGGCGGATTCCACGCCGTACCGATCGATCCATCGCTTCGCCAGCCAATCGGGATAGGAATGGGTAATGCCGAGGTCCGAGACGGGGTCTCCCCCATGCGGTGGCCGCGAAAGCTGGTCCCGCTGCCGGATGGCCGACCTCAGGATCGCGTTGGTCAGGCGGACGGTGCCTTCGTGCCCGTAGCGCTTGGCGAGTTGCACGGATTCATGGGTGGCGGCGGCGTCGGGGACCTGGTCCATCATCATCAACTGGTACAGGCCCATGTGGAGGATCAGGCGGATCCACGGCGTCAACGACTCCGGTTTGCCACGCAGCAGCCGGCCAAGCATCCAGTCCAGGCGGCGGCGCCAGCGGATGGAACCGTATACCAGTTCAGTCGCGAAGGCCCGGTCCCGGGCCGGGTAATCGTGCCGCCGGAAGAGGGCATGGAGGGCATCCCGCGGCCCCATGTCCCGATCTTCCGCGCGATGCAGCGCTTTCAACGCGATCTCGCGCACCGATGAGGCAGTCTCGCGCACCGATGGGGCAGTCTCGCGCACCGATGGGGCAGTCTCGCGCACCGATGGCGCGTTCTCTCCGGCCTCGGTCGGCGTTTCGTGGTCAGGTCGAACCATGATAGAGGTTCCGTGCTCAGGACGGTGCTGTCCGGCCGTGCTCGACCGCGGACCGCGGACGCTAGGAGCCGCCGAGAAGGTCGCCTGCTACGGGCCGGTATCCTCTCACAAATTCCGCGCCTTCGATCCTGCTCCGGCCCTCGGGCTGCACCATGGTCAGCCTCAACCCGCCTTCTCCGGTCTGCACCGTGATGCCCCGGCGTTCGTCGGCGGAGACGATCTCTCCGGGCGGCCCGCCCCCTTCCCCTTCCCCTTTCAGGCTGAGGGGCTGACTCGAAATAACCCGGAGGCGCTGGCCGCGCCAGGTGGTGAAGGCCATGGGGATTGGGTTCAGGCCGCGCACCCTGTTGTGTATGGCACGGGCCGGCAGCCGCCAGTCTATGCGGCCGTCCTCCCGGGAGATCCTCGGCGCGGGCGACGCTTCGCCCCGTTGCGGACGCGGCGTTATGCGGCCGTCCGCCACCCGATCCACCGTGCGCAGGAGCAGGTCCGCGCCGGTGCGGGACAGTCGGTCGTGCAGTCCGCCGGCGGTTTCTTCCGGTCCGATCGGCACGGTCTCCTGGCAGAGGATGTCGCCCGTGTCCACCTTCCTTTCGACCAGGAACGTGGTGACGCCCGTAACCTCGTCCCCGTTCATCACCGCCCACTGGATGGGCGCCGCGCCGCGGTACCGGGGCAGGAGGGAAGGATGCAGGTTGATCGTGCCGCGCGGGGGGATGGCCAGCAGTTCGTCCGGCAGGATGCGGAAGGCCACGACCACGAACAGGCCGGCGTCCAGGGACCGAAGGGCGTCCAGGAAACCCGGGTCGCGCAACTTCTCCGGCTGCCAGAGCGGTATACCATGCCGTAGGGCGGTTTCCTTCACCGGTGAAGGCGCGGTCTTCAATCCCCGCCCCTTCGGTCGGTCGGGGCCGGTGACGACGCCGGCCACCTCGTGTTCCGGGCGGCCGATCAGCGCCTCGAGGCTTGGCACCGCGAAGGCGGGCGTACCCATGTAGACCACGCGCATATCAGACCGCCTGACCGCTCTCCTTGAGCTTCCTCAGCTTGCCGCGGAGGAACTGCTGGCGGAGCTTGCTGAGGTGATCGATGAACAGGACGCCCTCCAGGTGGTCGTACTCATGGACCAGGACCCGCGCAAGCAGTCCGCTGCCCTCGATCTCGACGGGGCGTCCGTCCAGGTCCGTCGCCTCGACGCGCACGACCTCGGGCCGGGTCACCTTGTCGAACAGATCGGGAAAACTCAGGCACCCCTCGTCTCCCGTCTGCGCGCCTTCCTGCTTGACGACGCGCGGGTTCACCAGCACCAGGTGTTCCGGCTCTTCGTCCAGGGACGGCCCACGGCGGTCCAGGAAGAGTTCCGGACCGATCGCCCCGAGGTTCACCGCGTACATGCGGACGGGCTCCCCGACCTGCGGAGCCGCAAGCCCGACACCCTCCGCGTCGTACATGGTGTCGACCAGGTCCCCGGCGAGGAGGCGCAGCGCCGAAGATATCTCCCCCACCGGGCGGGACTTTTCCCGGAGTACCGGGTCGCCGTATATGCGAATGGGTCTGACCGCCATGGCTGCTTCCTGTTATTCCTTTCCTACTCTTCCTTGCCGCCCTTCTTGCTGCTGATCAGGCGGGAAATGGCGCTGCGTTGCAGGTCGATGCGGACGTCGTCGGCGATACGCACCGTGACCGTGTCCGCCTTCAGTCCGGTAACGACACCGATGATCCCGCCCTGCGTCACCACCTTGTCCCCGTTCTGCAGGGCGTCCAGCATGGCCTGGTGTTCCCGCTGACGCTTCTGCTGGGGACGGATCAGCAGAAGGTAGATGATCGCGAACATCAACAGGATGGGGATCATGGAGATCAGGAAACCCGGTCCGGAAGCGTCTCCGCCACCGCCGGGGCCCATGGCAAAGGCATCTTGAATCACTGGGGTTGCTCCTTTCTTGCGGTCTCACTTCTTGCGGTCTCACTTCTTGCGGTCTCACTTCTTGCGGTCTCACTGCGATACGCGGTCAGAAACGACCTGCTCCACGCGCCAAAACGGCCTTCCAGGATGGCTTTTCTCATCTCGGAGACCAGGCCGACGTAGAAGTGGATGTTGTGCAGAGTCCCCATTCTCGGACCCAGTATTTCTCCCGCGCGGTAAAGGTGCCGGATGTACGAGCGGCTGAAGGTCCGGCAGGCATAACAGGAACAGGATGAATCGATCGGTCCGTCATCGGCCCTGAAGCGAGCGTTATAGATATTGATGCGTCCGGAGCGCGTGTAAAGCGCGCCGTTCCGGCCCTCGCGGGTGGGAATGACGCAGTCGAACATGTCGATACCCCGTCCCACGGCGTCGACGAGGTCTTCCGGCGTGCCGGCGCCCATCAGGTAACGGGGCCGGTCTTCCGGCAGGTGTTCTACGGTGGCGTCGATCAGGTCCGCCATGGCCGATTTCGGCTCCCCGATCGACATCCCTCCGATGGCGTAGGCGTCAAATCCCCGGTCCACCAGCGACCGCGCGCAGTCGACCCGGAGGTCTTCGTAGACGCTTCCCTGCACGATGCCGAACAGCGCCTGGGGATGCGCCCTTTCTCCCTCCAGTTCGTCGAAACGCTTTTGGGACCGCTCGGCCCATCGCAACGTCAGGGCGGCGGAATCCTTCGCGTAACCGTAGTCGCAGGGATAGGGTGGACACTCGTCGAGGGGCGCGATGATATCGGCGCCGAGTGCGGTCTCTATTTCCATGACGGACTCCGGCGTGAACAGGTGCCGCGAGCCGTCGATATGCGATTGGAAGGTCACCCCCTCTTCCTGAATGGACTTGAGGTCCGAAAGGCTGAACACCTGGTAGCCCCCGCTGTCGGTCAACAGGGGCCGCCGCCAGTTCATGAAGCCGTGCAGCCCGCCCATCTCCCGGATCAACGCATGTCCGGGCCTGAGAAACAGGTGGTAGGTGTTGCCGAGTATGATCTGCGCGCCGGCGGCCTCGAGTTCCTCCGGCGTCAGCGTCTTCACCGTCGCCTGGGTCCCCACGGGCATGAACACCGGCGTGCGGATTTCGCCGTGGGGGGTCGTCATGCGGCCGGCCCGGGCGTTGGAAGCCGGGTCCCGGGCGAGCAGGTTAAAGGCCAGCGAAGCCATACCGCGAGACCCGCGATCCTCCAGTCGATTGGTCCATGACTATTCCAGCGATTTGATGGGGCCTTCGCCGCGGCCCAGGATGAACTGTTGCACCAGCGCGTCGTCACAGTTCCGGATCTCGTCCGGTGTCCCCACCATGTGAATCACCCCGTCGTGGAGCATGGCGATGCGGTCCGCGATCTTGTACGCGCTGATCATGTCGTGGGTCACTGCGATCGCCGTCACCGACAGCCGTTGGTTCATGTCCAGGATCAGGTCGTTGATGATGTCCGCCATGATGGGATCCAAACCCGTAGTGGGTTCGTCGTAGAGAATGTACTCCGGGTTCATGGCGATCGCCCTGGCGAGTCCCACTCTCTTGCGCATGCCGCCCGAAAGTTCCGCCGGCTTCTGTTCCTCCACGTCAGACAGGCCGACCATCTGGAGGCAGGTCCGGACCCGTTCGTTGATCTCCGCCTCGGTCCGGTCGGTGTGTACCTTCAGGGCGATCCCCACGTTCTCGCCCACGGTCATGGAATCGAAGAGGGCGCCGCCCTGGAACAGGAAACCGAACCGCTTCCGGATTTCGTCCAGCTTCGTGCCGTACAGCCTGGTCACGTCCCTGCCGTCCACCAGCAGCGTTCCGCCGTCCGGGTGCAGCAGGCCTGTGATGTGCTTGAGCAGCACGCTCTTACCGCATCCGCTCCGGCCGATGATGACCATGGTCTCCCCGGACTCGATGGTCAGGTTGACATCCTTCAGCACCGGTTTCCCGAAGGCTTTTCTCAAGTGTACGATTTCGATCATGAGCGGGTAGAGATCGTAACGCGGGAAGAACGGTCAGCCCGGGTCTTCGTGATAGAGATCCGGGTTCTCGAAACGGGCGAAACGGTCCACGAAGACCAGGTCCACCGTTCCGACGGGACCGTTGCGCTGCTTGCCGATGATGATTTCCGCCTGGTTCTGCTCCTGTTCCTCGCCGTCTGCGTAACGGGCGGGCCGGTAGATGAACAGCACCACGTCGGCGTCCTGTTCGATCGCGCCCGACTCCCTCAAGTCCGACAACTGCGGCCTACCGTCCCCGCCGCGGATCTCCACCGCCCTGGAAAGCTGCGACAGCGCGACGATCGGGACGTCCAGCTCCTTGGCCAGGGCCTTCATGTTCCGGGAGATGGCGGAGATCTCCTGCTGCCTGTTCTCCGCGTCGTTCGGGCCCCGCATGAGCTGCATGTAGTCGACGGCCAGCAGGCCGATGTCGTCATGCTCGGACATCAGCCTGCGCGCCCGGGAACGCATTTCGGTAACCGACAACGCCGGGGTCTCGTCGATGTACACCGGCGCGGTGGCGAGGGCCCCAACCGCGATGCTCAGGTTCGACCACGCGTCTCCCGGCAGCCGGCCGGTGCGCATCAAGTGGGAATCCACACGAGCCTCGCTGCAGAGCATCCGCTGGGCCAGCTGGTGGCTGGTCATCTCGAGGCTGAACAGGCCGACGCCGACCCCGGCCTCCACCGCCACGTGGCGGATGATGTTCAGGCAGAGGGCTGTCTTCCCCATGGCCGGCCGGGCCGCGATGATGACCAGGTCCCCGCGCTGGAAGCCGGCGGTCATCTCGTCCAGCCGGGTGAAGCCCGTGGGCACGCCGGTCACGGTGGTGTCCTGCTCATGGAGCTTTTCGATGTTCTCGAAGGTGTCGTGCAGAATGGGATTGAGCTGGGTGAAGCCGCGTCGGGCGTCGCGCTGGGACAGGGAGAACACCATCCGTTCGGCGTCGTCCAGCAGTTCCGCGGTGTCTTCCGACGATTCATAGGCCCGGGAGGCGATCTGGGTCGCCACGTTGATCAGCTTGCGTCCCTGGGACTTCTCGAGCACAATCCGGGCGTGATATTCCACGTTGGCCGCAGTCGAAACGCCTTCCGTCAGGCCGACCAGGTAGAAGGATCCCCCCACGGCGGGCAGTTCATGCCGCTTCTCCAGCTCTTCGCTCAGGGTGATCACGTCGGTGGGTTCGTTCCGGTCGTACAGGGCAATGATGGCGTTGAAGATCTTGCGGTGCGCCTCTCGGTAGAACGCGGTATCGTCCAGGATCTCGAGGGCGATCGATATGGCGTCCTGCTCCAGCAGCATGGCGCCCAGGACCGCCGCCTCCGCTTCCACGGCCTGTGGCGGAAGTCGCTCCGCCCCGTCGCTCTGGCTGTTCATGAGACCTCAGCTCCCGGGGTCGCCTGCGCATCGGACTGCGCGATACGGTCGTATTCCTTCCGCAACATCTGCACGTCTTCCCAGGTCGGCCGCTTGTAGGCCGCATTGCGCAGCAGGCCGGAAGGGTGGTACGTCACCAGCAGTCTGATGCCGTGATAGTCGTGGAACCTGCCCCGCAGCGACCGAATCGAATCGTTCTTCCCGAGCAGGGCCTGGGCCGCGACGCGGCCGAGGGCGCAGATCAACCTGGGTCGGACGAGCCGGATCTGCTCCTTCAGGATGGCGTCGCACGCGTCGATCTCTTCGGGCATCGGGTCGCGGTTGTTCGGCGGCCGGCATTTCAGGATGTTGGTGATGTACACCTCGTCCCGGGTGAAATCAATGGCGTTCAGGATGCGGGTCAGCAGCTTTCCCGCCTGGCCCACGAAGGGCTGGCCCTGTTCGTCTTCCTGGGCGCCGGGCGCTTCGCCCACGAACATCACGTCGGCGTGCTCGTTCCCGGTACCGAATACAAAGTGCTTTCGCTTGAATCCCAGCGCGCAGGCCGTGCAGCGATGGTATTTCGCATACAGAGCCTCGAGGGACGTTGCCGGGTCCGTCTGGGGCGCCTGGGGCGCCTGGGCCACAGGGGCCACAGGGGCCACAGGGGCCGCTCGCCCGGCCCCGGCAGGTTGGCCCGGCCGTACAGGTTGGCCACTTCGGGCAGGTTGAGCGGTCGGGGCAGTCTGGCTGCTCCGGGCAGGTTGGCCCGCCTGGGCCGCTCGCCCGGCCCCGGCAGGTTGGCCCGGTTGTTCGGAACGAGGCAACCCCCTCTGTTCCGGCAGCGGAAGCGCCCCGTCCAGGCCCTCCGGCAGGTAGAGCGATTCGAGACCCTGCTCTTCTTCCTGCCTCACGGCCTCGACGGTCTGGCGTATCAGGTCGGACAGCGACGCTTGGTTGTTCATGCGGGAACGACTTCCCGGTTTCTCAGCAGGGCGGCGACTTCGTCCATGACGCGGTCCGCCACGTCGGACTTGGACTGCAGGGGCAGGGATTCCTCGCGGCCGTCGTGGCGTATCAGGGTGACGATGTTCGTATCCGTTCCGAACCCGGCACCCTCGGCGGTGAGGTCGTTGTAGACCACCAGGTCCAGGTCCTTCTCCGCCAGCTTCCTGCGCGCGTATTCAAGACCGTCATGGGTCTCCGCGGCGAAGCCGATCAGCACAGGCGGCCGGTCGGCGGCCACTTCCGCGAGGATATCGGTGGTCCGCGTCATTTCCAACGTGAGACGATCCTGCGTCTTCTTCATCTTCCGGGGGGACTGGTCACCCGGCCGGTAATCCGCCACGGCCGCAGCCATGATCACGGCGTGCTGGCCTTCGCGGTTGGCCAGGACGGCTTCGCGCATTTCACCGGCGGTCCGGACGTGTTCGACTGCAACCCCGTAGGGATCCTGGAGGTTCGTGGGTCCCGCCACGAGCGTGACCGACGCGCCGCGCCGGACCGCGGCCCTTGCGAGGGCGTAACCCATCTTTCCGCTGGAGCGGTTCGTCACGCACCGGACGGGATCGATGTCCTCCGCCGTGGGGCCGGCGCTCACCAGCACGTTACATCCGGCCAGGTCGTGGTCGGGATCGGCGAGAATGGCGATCGCTTCCACGATATGCTCCGGCGCCGCCAGCCTCCCGTCCCCCTCTTCGCCGTTGGCCAGCAGGCCGAATTCCGGTTCGACGACGTGAACGCCACGACTCCGGAGGCGGTCGAGATTCGACTGGACGGCCTCGTTTCTCCACATGCGGAAATTCATGGCCGGCGCCAGGCAGCAGGGCGCTTCGCAGGCCAGCATCACGGAGGAGAGCAGGTCGTCGCCCAGCCCGTTCGCCATCTTGCCGATGATATTGGCCGTGGCGGGCGCGATGACCACCGTATCGGCCCAGACCGCGAGATCGACGTGTTCTTCGCCAGCCATCCCGGTATCGGGAAACTGCTCGACGGCCACGGGATGGGCGGTCAGCGCGCTGAAGGTTACGGCACCGACGAACGCACCGGCTTCACGGGTCATCACCACCCGGACGTCCGCCTGTTCCCGGATGAGCCCGCGGACTACTTCCGCCGCCTTGTAGGCCGAAATGCTGCCCGTCACGCCGAGGACGATCCGGCGTCCTTTCAACCTGGACATCGAAAGCTCCTGCCTTACTCCACGGCCTCGTCTTCCTCGGCCGGCTGGTAGTCGTAGTTCAACTCGTCACCGAGCAACCGGTCCAGCGCCTGGGTCGTCACTTTCTCGGCGCGGTCGTCCTGCGTGCCCAGCATCTTGTTATGGAGGTTGATTCTCCGTGCCTCCATGGCCGTCACCATGACGGCCTCGTAGATGTTGTCGGCGACGTCCCTCATGCGCTCCTGGGAAATGTACTGTGTGGTTTTCGTGGCGTTCATGGCTGCTCCCATCGGCTGATGCGACGCCGTTCGGCGGCTATGATCCCCCGAATGGCGTCAACGGTGGACTGCTGCTTGCCGTCTTCATTGTCGACCCCGTAGTCATACGCGGGCAGGTACTTCATCTCGGTGCGCGCCTTTTCCAGTCGCTTGCGGATCTGATCGTCCGTTTCCAGGCCTCGCTGTTTCAACCGCCGCGCCAGGCTGTCCAGGGATGGCGGAATGAGGAAGACGAGAACGGCCTCCGGGAAAATGGCCTTGACGGCCCCTCCGCCCTGGACGTCAATGACCAGCAGGGCCACGCCCCCGGACCGGATGATTTGCTCGACGGCGTCCCGTGGGGTACCGTACAGCACCCCGTCGTAAACTTCCGCCCATTCGAGAAAGTCGCCCTGACGTATCTTCTCCTTGAATTCATCCGCGCTGACAAACTGGTAATCGATCCCTTCCCGCTCGTTCGGCCGCTTCATCCGGGTCGTCATGGATACGGACCGGACGATGGCCGGGTCACCGGTCGTCAGCAACTCGCCGATCGTGGTCTTTCCCGTACCCGACGGTGCGGAGAGGACCAGGCAGAACCCCTTTGCCTCCGTTTGGCCGGGCGCGACGGAATCACTCAATGTGCGGCCGGGCGCGACGGAATCACTCAATGTTCTGCACCTGTTCGCGGACCTTCTCCAATTCTTCCTTGGCCTGGATGACGGAATGGCTGATTTCCGTATCGTTGCCCTTGGATCCGATGGTATTGATCTCCCGGTTCATCTCCTGGATGAGGAAGTTGAGGCGCCTGCCCGGACTCCCGTCGTCCCCCAGCGCTTCCAGGAAGGCGCCGCAATGGGCGTTCATGCGGACGCATTCCTCGGTCACGTCGCTGCGCTCCGCGAACAGGGTGATCTCCATGGCCACGCGCTGCGGGTCGACCGGTCCGTCGTCGAGCAGGCCTTCGATCCGATGGCGCAGGCGTGCCCGGAATTCGGCCACCCGGTCCGGCGCCCGGTCCTCGATCGACCGCAGCAGGGCCTGTATGGCCTGTATCCTGCCGCGCAGATCAATTTCGAGCGCCTTCCCCTCGTTCCGCTTCATGTCCTTGAAGGCGGCGAGGGCGCGCTCCAGGGCGGCCTCGATTCCCGCCCAGCGCTCGGCCGGGTCGACTTCGTCGGCTTCTGGCGTAACCAGGCCCGGGTAGGCGGCGACCATTTCCAGCGAGACCTCGCCCGATACGCCGAGCTCGTCCTTGAGCCGCCTCAGCGCGTCGCAGTACTTCCTTCCCGCCTCCGCGTCGATCCTGATCCCGTGGGCGTTGGTTTCTCCATCGTCGCACCGGATGGACACTGAGACGTTGCCCCGCGTCACGTGGTCCTGCACGTACGCGCGCACGCGTCCTTCCAGCGAACCCAGAGACTTCGGCAGCCGTACCGCGATGTCGCAGAACCGGCCGTTAACCGAACGCAGTTCGACGACGGTGCGGACGTCGGCGAGGTCGGATTCCCCGGCGCCGTATCCAGTCATGCTGCATATCATTCAAAGCCCCTGAATCCCCGTTACCGCCTGTTTCCAAGAAACATGAAAATACACGCTAAACGGCGATTTGTCAATAACATATTGGTGGCCGTCCGGCGGCGTTCCCGCCCATTTCGGGCACGCCCCGGGCAGGCTCCGGGCACGCCACGGTTACGCTCCGGGTACGCTCCGGGTACGCTCCGGGCACGCCACGGGCAGGCCGAAAAGAAGAATCATCACCCATGACGTAGCCGGTCCCGTTATATTAAGCAAAAGGCGGAACGCGGTGGTCCCGCCGGCGTGGAACGTCATCGAACAAAGATCGCACCGGAACCGGAATCAGGATGGAGCCGTCATGGACGCCCTGGTGTTGCAGGCCGTGAAAGACGAATGCGGGGAGCTTGAGGGGGCGCGTATTGTGGCCGTCGAACAGTACGCACCCATGGAAATCGGCCTCGTCCTGAAGATGAGCACGGGCAGGCGCGTGCTGTCTCTTTCCGTGCAGCCGGGTTTCTCCCGGGTTCATCTGTCGGATGCCGCGAAGAAGGGCGCAGCGTCGTCCGCGCTGCTCGCCGTGTTGCGGGACCATCTCATCCCCGGTGTGCTGGAAAAGGTCGACGTAGCCCCCTTCGAACGGGTGGTGCAACTCCATTGCCGGGGCCGGCCTTCTCCGGGATCCGGCCGGTACCGCCTGATCGCCGAGCTCATCGGGAACCGGGGCGTCATGGTCTTCCTCTCCGACCCGGAACAGGTTATCCTGGAGACCCTCCGCCGCATCCGGGGCACGGATAGGACGCTGGTTCCCGGCGAGCCCTACGCGTTCCCACCGCCGATGAAGAAGACACCCCTCGACGAAGCCACGGTCGAACGGCTGTCCGGGACGGATTGCATGGCCGGGGCGGACCGCCTGGAGACGCCGGAGGAACTGGCGCGTCATATAACCGCCACGTTTGCGGGCCTGTCCCGGGATATGGCCCGGGAGGTCCTCGCCCGTGCGGGCCTTTCGGACGCGACGGGTTTTGAGGGCACGGACATGGAGGACCGCATCGCGCGGACCGGGCGGAGCCTGGAGGAGCTTGTCCACCGCGTCAGGGCACGGGACTGGACGCCCTGCATCGGAAGATCGGAGGACGGGCGGGCCCGCATCCTTTCCGCGGTCCCGGTCCATTCCCTGCCCGAGGTGCAGGTGGAACGCCACGAATCCGTCAGCGTCGCGGTGGAAAGTTTCTACGAAGAACGGATGGCCGAAGAAGCGTTCAGGCAACGGCTGCAGAACGTGCAGCGGGCCTTGCGCGATGAGACCCGGCGCCTTGAACGCCTGGCGGAGAACCTGGGTCAGGACCTGATTGACGTGGAGCAGGAAGAGGAATACCGCCGGTACGGCGAGCTGATCACCTCTCACCTGGCCCGGCTCAAATCGGGGGCGGCGGAAGCCGTGGTCGAAGACTACTTCAGCAGTGGCCGGGAGGAAGTCGCTATTCCCATGAAGCCCGGCCTGTCGCCGGCGGAGAACGCCCGGTGGTACTTCCGCCAGGCCCGCAAGGCCCGGGATGGCCGGAAGGCGGTGGCCCAACGCATCGCCCGGGCACGGAAACGCCTGGAAGAAGTCACGGGCATCCGCGCGAAGCTGGGATGCGACGCCGATGAAGAGAGGTTGGAGGAGGTTTACAGAGCCTGCATCAGATTGGACCTGGTCAAGGCGCCCCGCGAAACCGGCACTTCGAAAACCGGCGCTTCGAAACGGCCGCGCAAGAAGGCCGGGCAGGACATCCATCCGAGGAGGTACCTCACCTCCAGTGGACACCTGCTGCTCGTCGGCCGCAACAGCCGGGAGAACGAAGCGCTGACGAAATCGGCAGCGCCGGACGACATCTGGCTGCACGCGCGGAACCTCGGCGGTTCCCACGTGATCCTGCGGCGGGAGGACAAGACCCAGATGCCGAGCAGGAAGACCCTCCACGAAGCGGCCTGCCTGGCGGCCTGGTACAGCAAGGGCCGCGGTTCCACCACGGTACCGGTGGACTACACGGAGCGCCGTTACGTCCGGAAAATGAAAAACGGCAGCCCCGGGCAGGTCGTGTTCACCCGCGAAAAAACGCTCTTCGTCGAACCCGGGCTGGCGCTCCGGCAAGCCGACGCGCAGGAAACGTCCTGACGGGGTTGACACGCTCCCATCAAACCCGGTCCACGATGCGGCCCTCGGCATAGGAGCCCAGTAGCTTGTAGTTTGCCGCGATCTCCCGGAGATGGTTGAGCGCCCGGCTGCAGAGCAGGCTCTCCGCGTGACCCTCGAAATCCAGGTAGAACAGGTACTCCCAGGGGGATCCGACCAGGGGCCGCGATTCGATTTTGTTGATGGAGATATCCCGCAGCGCGAAGACGCTCATGGCCTTGAACAGCATGCCGGGTTCGTGGGGCACCGAGAACACGATGGAGGTCTTCAGGCGTTCGCCCTCCGGTGGTTCAGGCTCTTTGCCCAGGACCAGGAAACGCGTATAGTTCTGGACGTTGTCCTCGATCCCGCTTTCCAGGATCTCGAGTCCGTAACGCTCCGCGGCCCGCGTGCTCGCGATGACGCCGACGTCCCGGGCATCTCCCTCCCCGAGCATCTTGGCCGCCCCGCCCGTATCGTACACGGTGTCGGGTTTCATCGACGGATGCTCCCGGAAGAACCGGACGCACTGTTCAAGCGCCTTGGGATGGGACTGGACCCGGCGGAGCTCCTCCGGCCGGACACCCGGTTTCGCCATCAGGTTGTGGACGATGCGGAGCACGATTTCGCCCACGATCTGCAGGTCGTGCTCCTGCATCAGGTCGTAGTTGACGTGGATGCTGCCCGCCAGGGTGTTCTCGATCGGCAGCATGCCGTAGTCGCAGCTGCCCTCGTCCACGGCGCGGAACACGTCGTCGAACCATCCGTGGGGTACCGGTTCGGCCCCGTCTCCGAAATAGGCGAGCACGGCCATTTCGCTGAAGGCTCCCAGCTCGCCCTGGAAGCCGGTCCTGTACTTCTTCAATCGGTCCTCCTTTCACCCAGCAACGCGGCCCTGCTATCCTTCGCCTTCGTCAGCGTCTCCACCAGTTCCGTTTCGCGCCCCTCCTCGATCTGCGCCGCCAGGTCGTCGAGCAACCGCCTGGCGTCCTCGATGCCGCGCAGCAGGGGCCGTCCGTTGGTCAGGCAGATGTCGGCCATCACCCGCACGGTGGACGCAGCCAGCCGGGTCGTGTCCCGGAATCCCGACGCGGCGAACTCACCCAGGCGTTCTTCCTCGCGCGCCGTTTGCTCCGCGGCAAGGGCCAGCACCACGGACAACAGGTAGGGCAGGTGGCTGGTGACGGAGACGATCCGGTCGTGGCGCTCGGCGGGAATGACGACGGGACGCGCCCCGATCCGGCGGACCAGGTCCCTGAGCAGGTCGAGCGCGCCTACATCCACCGCGGGCGGCGGAACCAGGGCGAAGGTCGCGCCCTGGAACAGCCCGTCATCGGCGTGGTCGATGCCGGTGTGCTCGGTACCCGCCATGGGGTGGCCGCCGACGTACCGCCTGATGCCGGCCTCGCCGGCTATGGCGGAAACGATGGCCTCCTTGGTGCTGCCCAGGTCCAGGAGGATGGTCTCCTCACCGAGGAGCGGCGCGAGGCGGGGCACCATGTCCAGGATAGACCGCACGGGCGTGGCGAGTACGACCAGGTCGGCGCCTTCCGCCCCTTCGGCCGTTTCAAGGTATCCCGCGTCGATGGCGCCGCGCTCCAGGGCCCGGTCCAGTACGGCCCGGTCCAGGTCGACGCCCGCGACGCGTTCCGCCGCCCCCGCCTTCCGGACCGCCATGCCGAAGGAACCGCCCAGCAGTCCCACGCCGATAATGGTAATGCGCATAGGCCAGCTCAGCCGATGGTCCGGTTGACGGCCGTCGCGACCGCCTGCAGTTCCGGGATCAGGGAGGTCAGCGCTTCCGGAGTCAGGGACTGGTCCCCATCGGACAGCGCGCGCTCCGGCGTCGGATGCATCTCGATCATGAGCCCGTCGGCGCCCACCGCCACGGCCGCCCGGGCGGCCGGCCCCACGAAATCGGCGTTGCCGGTCCCGTGGCTCGGGTCGATGAACACGGGCAGATGGGTGTATTTCTGCAGCACCGGTACGGCGGAGATGTCGAGGGTGTTCCGGGTCCAGGTCTCGAAAGTCCGGATGCCCCTTTCGCACAGGACGACGTTGTGGTTCCCCGCCGCCAGGATGTACTCGGCCGCCAGGAGCATCTCTTCGAGCGTGGCGGACATGCCCCGCTTGAGCATGACGGGCTTGCTGCTCCGTCCCGCGACGTTCAGCAGCGGATAGTTCTGCATGTTCCGGGCGCCGATCTGCAGCATGTCCACGTATTCCGAGACCATGGGTTCCATCTCGGGCTCCATCACTTCCGAGATGGTCGGCAGGCCTGTTTCCTCGCTGACCCGGGCCATGATCTTCAGGCCCTCCTCACCGAGCCCCTGGAAGCTGTAGGGCGAGGTCCTGGGCTTGAAGGCTCCGCCGCGTATGATATGGGCCCCTGCGGATCGGGCGTGCTGCGCCGCCTCCAGGAACTGGTCGTAGGATTCGACGGAACAGGGACCGGCGATGATGGCGATGCCGTCGCCGCCGATCATTACGTCGCCCACCTTGAAACGGGTCTTGTGCGGCTGCACCTCCCGGCTCACCAGCTTGTAGGGCCGCTGGATGCGCTGAACGCGGTCCACCCCCTCCAGGATCTCGAACTGTTCGGGAACGAGACTGAGCGTATTGCCGATAAGACAGATGATGGTGATCACGTCCCCCTGGATATCCCGTGGTTTGCATCTGAAGGCCCGGATCGTCTCGCGGACGTGTTCCTTCTGTGCTTCCGTGGCCTGCGGTTTCATTACGACGACCATTTCATTCCCTCCCGGCGATGTCCGGCCGGAGCACGACGGCGCCGTCCAGGTACACATGCCGTATTTCGTCCTGTGATTTGTCGGTGTTTATATGAACCAGTACCCGTACGCAACGGACAAGCGAACCCGGGACCTCCATTTCCTGCAGACTGAACAGGGGAACGGCGACCAATCCCATCTGCCGCACGCCATAAGCGGGCGATTCCGCGTCGATATCCTTCGTCACGGAGAAAACCACGCTGGCGATCTGTTCCAGTTCGATGCCGTTTCGGTCCATAATCGTCGTAAGCAGCCGATGGGCCGCGCTTCGAATGGCTTCCGCTGTATTCGATTCAACGGTTATGGCGCCGCGAACGCCTCGGACCATAGTTCCTCCCGGGTTGGTGCGTACCCGATTTATCCCGGCAAAAACCGGGAACGGGGTAAAACAGGTGGACGCCGCGAAGACCGGACCGGTCTCCTGGACGCCCACACGCATCTCCCTTTTGACGTGAAGCCTGTACCATCCCAATGCTCCATGCGAGCAGGCACCTGCCCGGCCCCATTCGCAAAACTAGCCCTGTGCGGGCACCGGTGTTCCCTGGTCTATACCCGTCCTCAGTGAAGCCACGTATTCGCCCACGGACCGGAGCATGTCCGGCTTGCCGGCGTGCGCTTCCATCACGTTGATGATGGCGCTGCCCACGATGACCCCGTCGGCCAGTCGCGCGGCCTCTCCGGCCTGCTCCGGCGACGAGATGCCGAAGCCCAGCCCGAGAGGCCGGTCTGTGTGGGACCGCACCTGCGCCATGAACGCGTCCACCCCGTCCGCCAGCTCTCCCCGCGCGCCCGTGACGCCCGTGAGGGAGACGCAGTAGACGAACCCCGTGGAGTGACGGTTCACCAGTTCGATCCGCTGCGTAGTGCTCGTGGGCGCCACCAGGAAGACGACGGTGAGGCCGTGCCGCCGGCAGGCATCGGACAGTTCGGCCCCTTCCTCCGGCGGCAGATCGGGCACGATCAGGCCGTCCACCCCCGCGCGGGCGGCATCCCGGCAGAATTCCCCAATCCCGTAAGCGAGCACCGGGTTGTAGTAGGTCATCAAGACAATGGGTATGGAGGACTGCTTTCTGATCGAGGCTACCGTGTCGACGATGGCCCGCAGGGTCGTGCCCCGGTCCAGGGCCCGCAACGCGGCGCGCTGGATCGTGGGGCCGTCGGCGATGGGATCGGAGAAGGGCACGCCCAGTTCCACCAGGTCGGCCCCGCGGCGATCCACTTCAACGACCAGCGAGGCCGTCGTTTCCAGGTCCGGGTCCCCCGCCATGATGTAGGGGATCAGCGCCGTGCGGCCCGCGGACTTCAGCGATGCGAAGGTCTCTTCGATCCGGTTCATTCAGCGTCCTCTTCGCGCCGGGCCAGCAACCCGTCCACCTGCTCGACGTCCTTGTCTCCGCGGCCCGACAGCCCGGCGACGATGACCTCCTCCCGGTCCATTTCCGGGGCGATCCGGGCGATATGGGCGATGGCGTGGGCGCTTTCGAGCGCGGGTATGATGCCTTCGACCCTGGAGAGCAGTTCGAAGGCCTCCAGCGCCTCGTCGTCGGTCACGCTCACGTACTCCGCGCGGCCGGAATCCTTCAGGTAACTGTGCTCGGGTCCCACACCGGGATAGTCGAGTCCCGCGGAGACGGAGTGGGCGACCTGGATCTGGCCGTTCGCGTCCTGTCCGGTATAACTCATGGCGCCGTGCAGGACGCCTGGCGTGCCGATGCCCAGCGTCGCCGCGTGCATCCCCGTATCCAGCCCGTGTCCCGCGCCCTCCACGCCGACCAGGCGAACGCCGTCGCCGAGGAAGGGATGAAAGAGCCCGATGGCGTTGCTGCCGCCCCCCACACAGGCGACGAGCACATCGGGAAGCCGCCCTTCTTTCTCCAGGACCTGCTCCCGCGCTTCCCGGCCGATGACCGACTGGAAATCGCGCACCAGCATGGGGAAGGGATGGGGCCCCGCCACCGATCCGATGATGTAATGGGTATGGCGGACGTTGGTCGCCCAGTCCCGCAGGGCCTCGTTCAGCGCGTCCTTCAGCGTGCGGCTGCCCGCGTCGACGGCGATGACCCGGCTGCCCATCAGGCGCATGCGGAAGACGTTCAGCGCCTGGCGTTCCATGTCCTCGGAACCCATGTAGACATCGCATTCCAGGCCGAAGCGGGCGGCCACGGTGGCCGTGGCCACGCCGTGCTGGCCCGCACCGGTCTCCGCGATGACCCGTGGTTTCTTCATGCGCCGGGTGAGCAGGATCTGGCCGATCGTGTTGTTGATCTTGTGGGCGCCCGTGTGGTTCAGGTCCTCCCGCTTGAGATAGATCCGCGCGCCGCCGTGGGTCTGCGTCAACCGCTCCGCGTAGTAGAGGGGGGACGGACGGCCCACGTAGTCCCGGAGGTAGTAACGGAATTCCTCCTCGAATTCCGGATCTGTTTTTGCCGCCTCGTAGACGTCCAGCAGCTCGTCCAGGGCCGTCATCAGCGTCTCCGGAACGTAGCGGCCGCCGAATATCCCGAAATGTCCGCGCTGGTCGGGCAGCGTGATCGCCGTCATCCTTCGCTCCCAATGCTGATGTGGTCGATCAGGGCCTCCAGGCCCAGCCGATAGCTGTCGCTTCCGTGTCCGCAGATCTGCCTGAGGACCACGGGCTCGATATAGGAATGATGCCGGAACTTTTCCCGGGCGTGTATGTCCGACAGGTGGACTTCCACCACGGGCAGGCCCACGGCGACGATCGCGTCGCGCAGGGCGATGCTCGTGTGGGTGTACGCGCCGGGATTGATCAGGATGCCGTCGGCCCAGCCGAGGGCATCCTGAATCTCGTCCACCAGCACCCCCTCGTGGTTGGACTGGCGGATGCGCACCTCAATCCCCTGTCCCGCCGCGGCCGTCTCGAGGGACCGGTTGATGTCCTCCAGCGTGTCCGTACCGTAGACTTCCGGTTCCCGGACGCCCAGCATGTTCAGATTCGGACCGTGCAATACGAGTATTTTCATCATGCCTTCACTGATCCGGCGCCTGGGCGCCGCCCTTCTAGTTCCCCGTCGCGAGGACGGACCGGATGTATTCGGCGGGCACGTCGTCGCGTACGGCCACCTCGCCGATGCGGCTGGGCAGGATGAAACGCGGGCGGCCGCCCACCGACTTCTTGTCGAACTTCATGGTCTCGATCGTCGCCGGGACGTCCAGTCCGTCGCACCGGCAGGGCAGCCCCGTGCGCCGCACCAGTTCGATCAGCCGCCGGACGCTTTCGCCGTCCAGCAGGCCCATGCGCTCCGCGACCCGGGCGGCGTAGACCATGCCGATGGCCACGGCCTCGCCGTGCAGCATGCCCGTCTGCGTCTCGATGGCGTGGCCCATGGTATGGCCGAAGTTGAGGATGGCTCGCCGTCCATGTTCGCGTTCGTCTCCGGCGACCACTTCCGCCTTGATCTCGCAGGACCGCGCCACGAGGTGCGCCAGCACGCCGCGGTCGCGTTTCAGTATATCGTCCAGGCGCCCCTCAATATAGGCGAACAGTCCTGGGTCTGCAATGACGCCATACTTGATCACTTCCGCCATGCCCGCACGCAGTTCCCGGTCCGGAAGGCTGTCGAGCGTATCCAGGCTGGCCAGCACGAGCAGGGGCTGGTAGAACGCACCGATCAGGTTCTTCCCGCGGCGGTGGTCCACGGCCACCTTGCCCCCCACGCTGGCGTCCACCTGGGCCAGGAGCGAGGTGGGGACCTGGACGAACGGGACGCCGCGCAGGAAAGTGGCCGCGGCGAAACCGGCCAGGTCGCCGATGACCCCGCCGCCCAGCGCGATAACGGGGGAACGGCGGTCCATCCCGTGGGCCAGCATGGCGTCATAGAGTTTCTCAGCCCACTGCAGCGACTTCTGCGCCTCGCCGTCCGGAACTTCGACCAGATCCGGTTCGAACCCGGCCGACCGCAGAGAGTCTGTCGTCCGACCGCCGTAGCGCTGCGCGATGCCCGGATGGGTCACGACCAGCGCGCGGCCGGTCAGATCGAAAGACGTCATACGGCTTCCCAGCCGGTCGAGCACATCGGGCCCGATCACGATGTCATAGCTGTCGGATCCGAGGTCCACTCGGATCACCCGTTCTTCGCTTTCTACCCAGGCCTTGACCATCTCCACTATATCCTCGATCGAATGCCGCGACGTGTCGACTTCATGGTCCGCCCCGCCGTAGACCGGCGCTCGCTCGCGCTGGAGTGACCGGATCCGTTCCAGCGGGTCTTCCCCGGTCAGGAGCGGCCGGGTCCCCGAATCGCCCCGCGTGCGCGCCAGTACCGTCTCTGCCGGCGCGTTCAAATGTATGACCGGACCCAGCGACCGCAGCACGTCGAAGTTGTCCGGATCAAGCACCGCGCCGCCGCCCGTGGCGATCACTCTGCGCACCCCGTCGGCGAGGCTCCGGATGACAGACTTCTCGATCGCCCGGAAACCGGTCTCCCCCCGCTGCTCGAAGATCTCGGGGATACGCGCCGCGGCCTTCTTTTCGATCAGCGCGTCGGTGTCCACGAAGGGCACGCCCAGGGCCCGTGCGAGGCGCCAGCCCACCGCCGTCTTGCCCGTGCCCATGAAACCGATAAGGACGATTCCGCCGGATTGATGTGCTCCAGACTCAGCCACTTCCCGTCCGCCTGTTGCCCGCGCCTCGATTAGCCGGAAGGCGGCGGCGCGGTCCGCCGGCCCCGATCCAGCGCTTCGACGAACGCGCGCCGATACTTTCGCCAGTAACGCTCCTGCCGGTGCTAGTACCGCGCCAGCTGGTCCATGTAGCCCTGGTAGTTGCGCTTCATTTCCTCCAGACTGTCGCCCCCGAATTTCTCCTGCATGGCGTCGGCGACAACGAAGGCCACCACCGCTTCGCCGATCACGCCGGCGGCGGGCACGGTGCACACGTCCGACCGCTCCTTGGCGGAATCGAAGGCTTCCTTGGACTCGATATCCACCGACATGATCGTGCGCATGAGCGTCGCGATGGGCTTGAGCGCGCCGCGGACGACGATTTCCTCGCCTTCGGTCATGCCGCCCTCGACGCCGCCGGCCCGGTTCGTTTCGCGGTAGAACCGTCCTCCTTCGTAGAAGATCTCGTCGTGGACCTCCGAACCGAGGACCCGGGTCACGCCGAAACCCAGCCCGATCTCCACGCCCTTCACGGCCTGTATGCTCATGACCGCCTGGGCCAGCCGTCCGTCGAGCTTGCGGTCCCACTGCACATGGCTGCCGAGGCCGGGCGGCGCGTTCAGCACCTTGACCTCGAAGACCCCGCCGATCGTGTCCTTGAGAGACTTCGCCCGGTCGATCTCCGCGATCATCTTCTGCGCGGCGTCTTCATCGGCGCAGCGCACGGGAGAGGCTTCGGCCCGGTCGATGATCTCATCGTTCGACAGGGCGCTCACGTCCGCGTCCACCTGCCCGATCCGCACCACGTGGCTGAGCACGCGCATGCCGAACTGAGCGAGGAGGGAACGGGCGACCGCGCCGACCGCGACCCGCATGGTCGTCTCCCGCGCGCTCGCCCGTTCCAGGATGTCCCGCAGATCGCGTCGGTCGTACTTCAGTCCGCCCGCGAGATCGGCGTGGCCGGGTCGGGGCCGGGTCACCCGCCGCCTCACCGGACCGTCGGCCTCCTCGATCGCCATGACGTCCGTCCAGTTCTGCCAGTCCCGGTTCTGCACGACGAGAGAAACCGGTCCGCCCATGGTCCTGCCGTGGCGCACGCCGCCCCGGATCTCGATCGTATCGGTCTCGATCTGCATTCTCCGGCCCCGGCCGTATCCGCCCTGGCGCCGTTTCAGGTCCCGGTTGATGTCTTCCGCAGCCACCGGCAGCCCCGCGGGCAGACCTTCGAGAATTGCCGATATGGCCGGTCCGTGTGATTCGCCTGCGGTCAGGTATCGCAACATGCCTTCTCCTCCCGAGCCTTCCTGTGCCTTAGCTGTTTCTCCAACGCGCTTCTCATCACTTCGACCGGCGCCGCGTGGCCGGTCCAGATTTCAAAAGACGCCGCACCCTGGAACAGCAGCATGCCGATGCCGTTCGAGCTTTCCGCGCCCCGCGACCGGGCGCATCGCATCAGTCCGGTCTCCGCCTGGTCGTAACGCGTGTCGTAGACGAACTGCCCTTCGTAAAACCAGTCACCTCCCAGCGGCAGGTCTTCCGGGATCGCGTTAATCACCAGGTCGGCGCCACGGACCGCGACGCCGAGGTCCGATGGCGAAAGCGTGATCGCCTTTGCGCCACCCACCGACGCCGTGTCCCGGGCCCGGTCCACGTTGCGTGCGGCAATGGTAATCGATGCGGCCCCCTGCCCGCGGGCCATGGCGCAGGCCGCCCGGGCCGCTCCTCCCGCGCCCAGGATCAACATTCTCGAACCGGCGACGGCTACGCCTTTTTCCTCGAGCGCCCGCAACAGTCCGTCGCCGTCCGTCGACATGCCAGCGAGGCGGCCCCCATGGTTCACGATGGTGTTGACCGAGCCGATCCTGCGGGCTTCTTCGGACACCTCGTCCAGATAGGGCAGCACGTCCGTCTTGAGCGGCTTGGTCACGTTGACCCCAGCCAGCCCCAGCCCCCGGATGCCGTCGACGGCCCGCCGCACTTCGGTGGCCGCGATTTCGAAGGTTACATACACGTAATCCAGTCCGCAATGGCGAAAGGCCGCGTTGTGCATGGCCGGCGAAAGCGTATACCCGATGCCCTGGCCGCATACGCCGACCACGCGGGTCGAACCCGATATGGCGAGGCCGATGGGCCCGTTTTCAAGCGAAGAGGTCATATAGGCCGCCTCACCGCCTCCACGAAATCACGGATCTTGCCGTGGTCCTTGCGGCCCGGTTCACGCTCCACGCCGCTGCCCGTATCCACGCCGTAGGGCCGCACGCAGCTTACGGCCTCGGCCACGTTGTCCGGATTCAGCCCGCCGCTCAGGATGACACGGTGGGGACTGCCTTCCACGAGCCACCAGTCGAAGGTGGCCCCCGTGCCGCCGTACCGGTCTTCGGCATACGTATCGAGTAGTACCGCGTCGACGGGATAGCCCTCTGCGTCGGATTTCCACGATGCGTCCCTGACGCGAAAGGCCTTGATGACCGGGCGCCCGAGTGCTTCGCAGAAACCGGGTGGTTCGTCGCCGTGGAGCTGCACGACCTGGATACCCACGGCCCCGCAGATTCCGTCCACGTCGTCGGCCGACGCGTTCACGAATACGCCCACCGGGACGACAAAGGGCGGCAGTCCGGCCACGATTTCCGCGGCCCGGCCCGGCGTCACGCAGCGGGGACTGCCCTCATAGAAGATGAACCCGAGCGCGTCCGCGCCCGCGCGAACCGCCGCGGCGGCGTCCGCCTCGTTCGTAATGCCGCAGATCTTGATCCTGACCGAATTCATGGCCCTGTCCCCGGGGAAGCCGTTCGCCTTCGGATCCCCTGTTGCGCCTTCTCGATGGACCGGCCCAGCAGGGCGTCCAGTTGTCCGCCGATCTCCTCCGCCCCCATCAGGGACTCGCCCACGAGTACGGCGTCGAATCCCGCCTCTTGCAGCCGCAGGACGTCCTCGCGCCCATGGATGCCGCTCTCGCTGACGGTCACGATGTCCCGGGGGATGCGCGGCCTGAGACGCAGCGACGTATCCAGCGTAACGGTGAAGTCCGCCAGGTCCCGGTTGTTGATGCCGATGATGCGGCTGCCCGCCGCCAGGGCCCGGTCCAGTTCCCGCTCGTCGTGCACTTCCACCAGGCAGTGCAGACCGCAGTCCGCCGCGGTCCGCTGCAGGGCCGTCAGGCGGGAGTCGTCCAGGATGGCCGCGATGAGCAGCATGGCGTCCGCACCCAACGCCGCGGTCTCGTGCACCTGGTACTCGTCCACGATAAACTCCTTGCGCAGCACAGGCACGGGGACGCACCGCCGAAGGGCCACCAGGTCCTCGTCGCTGCCCTGGAAGAACCGCCGGTCCGTCAACACCGATATGGCCGATGCCCCATGGGCTGCATAGACCGGTCCGATCTCCACGGGCGCCGCGTCGGAACGGATCGCCCCCTTCGAGGGCGAAGCCTTCTTGAATTCGGCGATGACCCCGATGCCGTTTCCCTGTTTCAGCGCACGGTCGAAGGGCCGGACATCGCGGCGGCGTACGGGCCCGGTTTCGGGTCCGGCAACCGGCAGGGGCATGCGCCGCTTCCGGTCTTCCACCTCTTCGATCTTATGCGCTACGATCCGATCCAGGATATTCATGGCTTTCGTGTCTCTCCCATCCCGCTGTCCGGGGTCCGGAGGGTCATTCGCCGGTCATGCGGACCAGTGCGTCGAGTTTCTCCCGCGCCCCGCCGGTGTCGATGGCCCGGGCCGCCTTTTCGATACCCTCGTCGAAGTCCTCCGCGGCACCGCCGGCCACGATCGCCGCCGCGGCGTTAAGCAGGACGATGTCCCGCCGGGGACCGGATTCCCCGGCCAGCACGGACTGGATGATCTCCGCGTTCTCTTCCACCTCGCCCCCTTTGAGGTCCTCGATGGACGCCCGCGGCAGACCGAAGTCTTCCGGCGCGACGTCATAGGTCCGCACGACGCCGTCCCGGGCCTCCGCCACGTGGGTCGGCGCGGTGGTGGTGAACTCGTCCAGGCCGTCTGCGCTGTGCACCACGAAAGCGCGCTCCGCCCCCAGGTTGTTCAGCACGTGGGCGGCGGTCTGGATGACACTCGCGTCGTACACGCCCATGACCTGGGCCGTGGTCCCGGCCGGATTTGTGAGCGGTCCCAGCAGGTTGAGCACCGTCCGCACGCCGAGTTCCCGGCGCGGACCGCTCGCGAACCGCATGGCCGAATGGAGGGCCGGGGCGAACATGAACCCGATGCCGATCTCGTCGATGCAGGCGGACACCCTTTCCGGCGGCGTTTCGATATTGACGCCCAGGGCCGTCAGCACGTCGGCACTGCCCGCCTTGCTGGATGCCGCGCGGCCGCCGTGCTTGGCGATAAAGGCGCCCGCGGCCGCGGCCACGAAAGCTGCTGCCGTCGATATATTGAACGTATGCTTTCCGTCGCCGCCCGTGCCGCAGGTATCCACGATGGGATAAGCCCGACATTCGACCCGCGTGGCCCGGTCGCGCATGACCCTGGCGAACCCGGTGACCTCTTCGATCGTCTCGCCCTTCAGACGGAATGCGACGAGGAACGCGCCGATCTGCGCCGGCGTGGCGTCCCCCGACATGATCCCATTCATGACCTCCACGGCTTCCGCTTCGGTCAGCGAGATCCCGTCGATCGCCTTCGCAATGGCCTGCTGAATCATGAAACCCTGTCCCTTCCTGTCGCTTGAAACCCGGGACGACGGCATGAACGCCGCTATCTCCCGACACCGGCTTGCAGGCCGCAGGTTGCGCGCTTCCCGTTCACGGCGCCTAACGCCGCTATCGCCCCACCGCCTGCCGCACGGTCTCCATGGTCGGCCGGGCCAGTTCCCGCGCGCTGCTGGCGCCCGATTCCAGCAAGCGGTCGATGCGGGTCCGGTCGGCCATCAGTTCCTCGTAGACCGCCCTTGGACGTTCCAGCAAACCGTCGACAAGGTCGAACAACTCTTCCTTGGCCGCTTTCCACGTAATCCGTCCCCGCTCCAGCCGGTTCCGCATCGACTCGGTCCGGTCCCGGTCCGCGAACTGCCTGTAGATCTGGAATACGAGCGACGTCCCGGGGTCCTTGGGCGCGCCGGGCGGACTCGAATCCGTCTTGATCCCGAATATGGCCTTGCGCAACTGCTCGCGCGACCCGAAAAGCGGTATGGTATTGTTATAGGCCTTGCTCATCTTTCTTCCGTCCGTGCCGGGAATCTCGGCCGTTGAAGGGTCGGACAGATATACCGGCAGGGTGAGCACGTCGCCGAAGGACCGATTGAAACGCGCGGCAATGTCCCTGGCGATCTCGATATGTTGTTCCTGGTCCCGTCCCACCGGTACGTACTTCGCCTGGAACAGCAGGATGTCCGCCGCCATGAGTATGGGATAGGAATACAAGCCCATATTCACCCCGGCGTCCGCGTCCCCGGCGTCCGCGTCCCCGGCGTCCGGATTCCCGGAGTCCGCGTCCCGTCCGCCTCGCGTGTGACGATCCACGTGCGCCTTGTACGCGTGGGCGCGGTTCATCAGGCCCTTCGACGTCGAACAGGACAGGATCCAGGACAGCTCGAACACCTCCGGCACGTCCGACTGGCGGTAGAAGACCTGCCGTTCGGGATCTAGTCCGCAGGCGATCCAGGTCGCGGCGAGTTCGTGGCACAGGTCCCTGAATCGCACAGGGTCCTTGACGAGCGTCAGTGCGTGGTAGTCCGCCAGGAAATACATGGCACGCACGTCGGGCGACCGCCGCGCGTGCTCCAGCGCGGGCCGGATGGCGCCGATGTAGTTGCCGAGGTGCGGACTGCCCGTGGGCTTGATTCCCGTCAGGATGACTGCGGGTCGGTTCATGGGTCGATTCATAAGTTGGCTCATGGACTGCCCTCCCGGCGCGCGTCCACCGCGTCGGCCGCTTTGACCAGATACCTGAAGACATTGTCGATGAGCCGGATGCCGATCCCGTCCTTGAGCGTCATGATGGACTCGGGATGGAACTGTACCGCCGCCACGGGCATGGTGCGGTGTTCGATGGCCATGACGACGCCGTCTTCCGTCTCCGCCGTGACGGTAAGTTCAGGCGGCAGCCGATCGCGTTCGGCATGCAGCGAGTGATAGCGGCCTACGGTGAAGGACTGGGGGAACCCTTCGAACAGGGTCCCGGTCCGCCCGGCTTGTCCGGACCGCCTGTCCCGGACGATCACGCGCGACTCCTTCCCGTGCATGGGATAGGGCAGCACACCCAGGGTACCGCCGAAGTACTCGACGATGCCCTGCAGCCCGAGGCAGACACCGAAGACGGGCAGCGCCCGTTCCAGCGCCGCGTCGATGGCCAGCGCCACGTCGAAATCCGACGGCTGGCCGGGACCGGGCGACAGAAAGACCAGGTCCGGGTCGTAGGCGTCCATGAGTTCCATCAGCTTGGACCGCGAGATGCCCGTTCGGACCGTCATGACATCGGCGCCGGTCTGGCGCAGGTAGTTGGCCAGCGTATGCACGAAAGAATCCTCATAGTCCATCAGCAGCACGCGCTTTCCCGATCCGGCGTCTTCCGCGAATCCGGGATGGGCGCTTCCCCCCTGGGATTCCCGGGGACGCCCGATCGCATCGATGAACGCCATGGCCTTGAGTTCCGTCTCACGCTCCTCGTCCCCCGGATCGGAGTCGATCAGCAGCGTGCTCCCGGCCCTCACCTCGGCGATACCGTCCTTGATGCGTATGGTCCGGAGGGTAAGCCCCGTGTTCATGTTCCCGTCGAATCCGAGGAATCCGATCGCGCCGCCATACCAGGCGCGGCACGACCGTTCATTGTTTTCGATGAACCGCATCGCCCATATCTTCGGCGCGCCGGTCACGGTGACCGCCCATGTGTGCGCGAGAAAGGCGTCCAGCGCATCATACTCCGGCCGCAGGATGCCTTCCACGTGGTCGACCGTGTGGATCACTCTCGAGTACATCTCAATCTGGCGCCGTCCGATGACCCGAACGCTGCCGGGCACGCAGATCCGCGACTTGTCGTTCCGGTCCACGTCCGTACACATGGTCAACTCGGACTCCTCTTTCTCCGAGCTCAGCAGCTTGAGGATCTGGTCGGCGTCGCTCAGCGCGTCGTTCCCCCGGCTGACCGTACCTGAAATGGGGCAGGTCTCGATACGGATCCCTTCGCCCCGGACGAACATCTCTGGCGACGCGCCGACCAGATATTCGCGCTGTCCCAGGTTGATGAGCGTGGCGTACGGCGCGGGATTCCGTTCCCTCAGGCGGCGGAAGATTTCGGAGGGCGGGTCCGGGCAGGACTCGTAGAAGGTCTGGCTGGGCACGACTTCGAACAGGTCACCTCTCCTGAAATACTCTTGCGCCTTGCGGACGACGTCGGCATAAGCGCCCTTCTCGAATTCCCGGGCGGCCGTGGCCCGTCCCGCACGGTAGGGCTGGACGGCGCCTTCCCTGGGCAGGCCCTGGGTAGACCCGCCGCCTGTATCGAATTCGTAGTCGTACCGGACGGCCACCTCGCGGTTGTGATCGACCGTCACCAGCCGGTCTGGCAGGTAGAGCACCAGGTCCCGCTGGTCCGCCGGGCGGCTTAGCCGGTAGTCCATGGGTTCGAACTGAAAGGCAAGGTCGTAGCCGAAGGCGCCGTAGAGGCCGAGATGATGTTCGTCCGGGCAGGAGAAGAGGTCTATGATCCCCCGCAGGATCGAGAATACGGAGGGTTGACGGCTGCGCTGCTCTTCCGTGAAATGTCCGCCGGGCGTATGCACCTCGCCGGTGATGCGTTCTTCGTGACGGGCAACGGCACGCGTGGCCCGCAGACCTTCGACCTGCGCGAGGATCGCGGGCAGCAACACCCCGCCCCGGGCGTTCAGGGCTTCGATAAGGAAGGCGTTCTCCCGGGTTTCGATCCGGATCGGCGGATCGACGAACCCCATGTCCCACCGGGTATATCTTCCGGGATACTCGTAGCCGGACGCGAACAGGGCGCCCAGGTGGGCATCGAGCGCGTCGATAACGGGTTCAATGGCTTCGTCCGGAGAAAGATGCTCGGCGTACCGCTTGACGGCCAGGCCGCCCTCGGTCTGGTATTCGATGGCTTCCAGGTGTATATGGGTAACTCGCATGATCCTGTCCCGCTCCCGGTGAACTGATCCTTAAGGTATCCCCAACCCTGTTAGCGGCCCGTCTTTGATTCACCCGACGTGCCCGTCGACCTCAAGCGTAGCGTCGACACGAATCTCACGCCTTCAGCGGTCCGTCTTCGACCACCCCATAAAATAAAAAAGGCCGCTACCTTGTGAGGGTAGAGGCCGGTCAAATCAACGAAGGATGAATCTACTTCAATCAGGCGCCGCTTCGCATGACATGCCGCCTCGTCCCGTAAAAAGGCCACCAGGTAAACAGATCGCTCTGCTTCCGCCAAGCGTAGAATCGGGATGACCGGGACGAACTTGCGGCTGTCATTTCAGTCCAATGCTCGATGTAAAAACCGTTCGGCTGCCGAATGTCGAATGCGCCATTATAGCGCGGTACGGCGGTAAAGTCAAGGTTTTTTCTCACCAAGAAAACAGTTGCGAATTCGGGGGGCAGCCTGTACCATGCTGGCGTTGTATTGCGTCCAAGTCGGCCTTTGGAATCGGGGTGCGCGTATCGTCGCCCAGTCCGAGTCGGCCTTTGGAATCGGGGTGCGCTGAAAATGCAGGACAGGGAACCCGGTCTGTTCAGGAAGTGGTTCTGGAATACTTATGATTACCTGGGAACGCTGATCGTGATCAACATCCTCTGGTTGCTGCTTGCCCTGCCGCTGGTTACCCTTCCCCTCGCCTTCGCCGGACTGTTCCGGGTCACCGGACGTATCGCGGCCTATGAAGAAACAGGCATCAGGGATTTCTTCGCCCACACCCGCGGGGACCTGGGCCGGAGCTTTTCGCTCTGCGGCCTGTACGCGGGCGTCCTGGTCCTGCTCGCGGCCAACGTGTTCTTCTACGTGCGGCTCATGGAAGACTGGCCATGGACGGGGGCAATACTGAGCGGCGTGATGTTGTGGCTGATCGTCTTCGTCTGCATGACGGCCGTATACGCGCTGCCCCTCATGCTGCGCGAGCAATTACCCGTCTGGCAGATCGTCCGGACGGGCGTATACCTGGTCGTGGACAACCCGCGTCGTTCCTTCGCGCTGCTGGCGGCCGGTTCCCTCGTCATGGCCTTCAGCCTGGCCAGCGGCATCGGGCTGCTCTTTCTGGGTCTCGGCGCCATCGGCGTCCTGTTCAGCACCGGGCTGAGGGAAATCCTGAGACGATATGAACAAAAGGAAGCCGGCGTCCTGGAAGAAGCGCGCGGTTGGCGGGACCTGCTCCGCCCATGGGGGTATTCATGATGGGGAAGGAGGTCCGCGGCGACGCCGGGGAGGCCACCGCGCCGTTCATCGTGATCGAAGGGATCGACGGGGCGGGCAAGACGACCCAGTTGGAACGGCTCAGGCGGTGGATGGAAACCCGTTTCGGAGGTCCGGTTCATACGACGGGGGAACCCACGAACCGCCCCATCGGAAGACTGTTGAAAGACGCCCTTCAGCGCCGGGTGGAACTGGACGGCATCTGTCACGCGCTGCTCTTCGCGGCCGATCGGATCGACCACGTCAAAACGGAAATCGAATCCCACATACACCGCGGAATCCCCGTGCTTTGCGACCGGTACTTCCTCTCGTCCTTCGCCTACCAGTGGCGGGAGATGCCCGGCGAACTGGACTGGATCGAGTCGATCAACGCCCGGGCGATCCACCCCCACCTGACCCTGCTGATCGATGCGCCCGCCGAAGTCTGCATGGACCGTATCAGCCGGGCGCGGCCGGATACCGAACTGTTCGAAGATCTCGAAACGCTCCGCGCCATCCGCGAGAACTACCTGGAACTGGCGCGGCGGAGAAGCGTCCTGGACCACATCAGGATCATCGACGGCGCGCGCACGCCCGATGAAGTACAGGAGGAAGCGCGCGCGTGTGTGGAAGAAGTGATGCAACCCTCCTGCGACGGATAGCGCCATGCTGACTTACATACTCCGGTTCGTAATGAGATTCCTGGCGGGGATCCTGATCCAGCAGGCCCTTCGTTTCCTGGCCGCCATGGTCATGCGTCCCCCCCGGCCGGCCCGGCCGGAGCCCGAACCCCGGTCCAGGACGCCGAAGAAGCCGAAGACGACCATCGATCCGAAGAATATCGAGGAAGGCAAGTTCGAGGACATACCGGGGAAGTGACCCCGTGAGCAAAGGGACCCCGTGAGCAAAGGGACCCCGTGAGCAAAGGGACCCCGTGAGCAAAGGATGCTGAGAAACTTTACCTGGGTCATACCCCGGCGGCTGGCCGGCATGGCCCTGCCGACGAGCGCCCTTCGCAGACGCGCGGGCGGCAAGGCGGACCCCGGGGCGGACCCCGCGCTGGTACAGGACCTGATGCGCCTGAAGGAGTTGGGCGTGCGCACCGTGGTGTCCCTGACGCACGAACCGCTCCACGGGGGGACGCTGGACCACTGCGGGTTCAGCAGCATGCACATCCCCGTGGAGGACATGACGGCGCCTTCTCCGGAACAGATCCTCCAGGCCGTCCAGTACATCGATGAGCAAGTGGAACACGGCGGCGTGGTCGTACACTGCATGGCGGGCATAGGCCGGACCGGAACCGTGCTGGCCGGGTATCTCGTCTGGCAGGGATCCACGCCCGAAGCCGCCATAGCGGAAATCAGGAACAGCCGGCCCGGTTCGGTGGAGACCTTCGACCAGGAATCGTCGATCTTCCGGTTCGCCGAATCCATGACCGGGCACAAGGCATAGCAAAAAACGCGCACAGCAAAAGACGCGCAAGGGAGGCATCCAGCCCCATGTTCACGATCGCCGTAATCACCGACGAGGTGTCCCAGGACCTGGACAGGGTCATCGCATTCGCCCGTGACTTCAACCTGGACGGGATCGAGATCCGATCGATCTGGGACAAACCGCCACAGGATCTTGACGACGACGAGATCGCGCGGATCAGGGACCGGACCGGTGAAGCCGGACTGGCGGTCGTCGGCGTGGCACCACCCTTCTACAAATGCGACATTGATGACGACGCCTCGTACAGGGAACATCTCGGAATCCTCCGCAGGAGCATACGGGTCGCCCGGGGTTTGGACACGCCGCTGGTCCGCGTTTTCGCCTTCTGGAAACAGGATCCCCTCGATAAGTACTGGGACCGGATTGTAGAACGGTTCCTTGAACCTGTCCGTATCGCCGAGGGCGAGGGCGTCGTGCTGGGACTGGAAAACGAAATGTCCACCATGATCGGCACCGGCGCGGAGACCCGGCGTTTGATCGACGCCCTGGATACACAGGTCGTCAAGCCCCTCTGGGATCCCTGCAACGAACTGTTCGACGACGACGGTCACGCACCTTATCCCGACGGTTACGACCACATCCGGTCGGACATGTATCACATGCACATCAAGGATGGGGCCAGGGGTACGGACAAGAAGTATGTCAACGTTCCCATGTGCGAAGGCGAGATCGACTACCGTGGTCAGTTTGCCGAACTGCTCGAGCAGGGCTACGAAGGTTGCGTGTCACTCGAGACCCATTGGCGCGTCGGACCGGAGCAGATCGAGCACGCACTGCTTGAACTGCCCGGTGGAAAACAGTTTTCGGAGGCCGGCGAAGCGGCCTCCAGGATCTGCATGCGGAACACGCTGGACCTCCTGGCCGAACTGGGCGTAGAGCGGTCCGGCCGGCCCGCGTGACGCACCGACCCGAGTCGCGGTTCAACCGGAAAGGGAAGAAAGGGAATAAGATGAAAGACCACCCGTACAGGACGCACACCTGCGGTGAACTGCGGCAGACCGACGACGGAACGCGGGTGCGGATCGCCGGCTGGGTGCACCGCAAAAGGGACCACGGCGGCCTGCTCTTCATCGACCTGAGAGACCACTACGGGATCACGCAGGTCGTCATCACGCCGGAAAGCGGATTCCACGAGGAGGCGGGGGACCTGCGTTCGGAGAGCGTCGCCACCTTTACCGGCGAGGTGATCCTGCGGGCTGACGATGCGATCAACCCCAACCTGCCTACCGGGCACATCGAGGTGAAGTCCGATTCCATGACGGTGCTCAGCGCCGCGGATGCCCTGCCCCTGTCGGTCGCCGACGAGCGGGAATACCCGGAAGCCACCCGGCTGACCTACCGCATGCTGGACCTGCGCAGGCAGCGGCTGCACCACAACATCATCATGCGGTCGCGCATCATCGCGAGCGTACGGCGCCGCATGACGGAAATGGGATTCAACGAGTTCAACACGCCCATCCTCACCAGCAGTTCGCCCGAGGGCGCCCGGGACTACCTGGTCCCGAGCCGCGTGCATCCCGGCAAGTTCTACGCCCTTCCCCAGGCGCCGCAGCAATTCAAGCAGCTCCTGATGATCTCGGGGTTCGACCGGTACTTCCAGATCGCCCCGTGCTTCCGGGATGAAGATGCCCGGGCCGACCGGTCGCCGGGCGAGTTCTACCAGCTGGACGTGGAGATGTCCTTCGTCGAGCAGGATGACGTCTTCGAAGCGCTGGAAACCCTGTTTTACGGCCTGTTCACCGAGTTCAGCGACTGGGACGTCACCGCCCCGCCCTTCCCGCGCATCCCCTATCGCGACGCCATGCTCCGCTACGGGACCGACAAGCCCGACCTTCGTTTCGGCCTGGAGATCGAGGACGTCACCGAGGCCTTCCGGGCATCGGAATTCAACGCCTTCCGCCAGATCGTCGAGAAGGGCGGCGTCGTCAGGGTCCTGGCCGTCCCGGGCGTGGCCGCGCGGCCCCGCAGTTTCTTCGACAACCTGGACCGGACCGTGAAGGAGGATTTCGGGGGACGGGGCGCGGCGTACATCTCCTTTACCGAGGACGGGGTCAAGGGTTCCATCGCCCGCGTGCTGGACAGTCCGACCCTGGAACGGCTGAAATCCGTCATCGAACCCGAAACGGGGGCCTCGTGGTTCTTCGTGGCCGACACGGAGGAACGGGCCGTCGATGTGGCGGGCCGCCTCAGGCTGCATTTCGCCGACCTGCTCGACCTGCGGGAACCGGGCGCCTACCGCTTCTGCTGGATCGTCGATTTCCCCATGTACGAATACGACGCCGAATCGGGCAAGGTGATCTTCTCGCACAATCCCTTCTCCATGCCCCAGGGCGGCCTCGAAGCCCTGGAGACCACGCCGCCCCTCGAAGTCCTGGCCTACCAGTACGACATCGTCTGCAACGGTACGGAACTGTCCAGCGGCGCCATCCGGAACCACCGGCCCGACATCATGTACCGGGCCTTCGAAATCGCCGGTTACTCCGCCGGCGAGGTCGACGCCGAGTTCGGCGGCATGATCAGCGCGCTGAAGTACGGCGCGCCGCCCCACGGCGGCATCGCTCCGGGCATCGACCGTATCGTCATGCTCCTCACCGACGAAACCAATCTCCGGGAAGTCATCGCCTTCCCCCTGAACCAGAACGCCCAGGACCTGCTCATGGGCGCGCCCGGGGAAGTCAGCGAAAAACAGCTCCGGGAACTCCACATCCGCCTTCGGCGGTAGCCCGGTCCCGCTTCCATTTTATTTTACATACACCCTTGACAATGGCAGGGATGTTGATTATATTTACCTGTCTGTGTTCTTGAGCTGCTCAAGATGTGTATCCGTACTGATTATAATGGGCCACCATAGCTCCAATGGCAGAGCGGCTGATTTGTAATCAGTAGGTTCTCGGTTCGAATCCGAGTGGTGGCTTTCAGGCAGCCAGGGGAGGTTCCAGAGCGGTCAAATGGGACGGACTGTAAATCCGTTGGCTCAGCCTTCGCAGGTTCGAATCCTGCCCTCCCCATGTTTCGCGAAGAGGGCCCGGCAAGGCCGGCTGGACCGCATGGACTGACCAGGATAACCGGGCCGTTGAGACCGACAGGCTGTCCAGGCTGTTGAGCAGCTTCAGAACGAAGACCGGCGGGAATAGCTCAGTTGGCTAGAGCATCAGCCTTCCAAGCTGAGGGTCGCGGGTTCGAGTC
>JAPPBT010000078.1 GCA_026702745.1 Gemmatimonadota bacterium | reverse complement strand
CCGTGCCCAGCTTGATCAGCCGGTCCGTGCCCGTCACCGCGCTGCTGTAGCGCATAGCCAGGGGCAGGGACAGGCCACCCGCGCCTTCTACTTCCCCGAGCGGCAGCGCGTAGGACCAGTTGCCGGAGAAGTAGTCCACCTGGTCTGCGTCGATGACGCCGGATAGGCTATCGAAGTCATAGGCGCCTTTGGCTGCATCGGTGATCGTCTGCTGGCCGTTAGCGGTCAGTGCTGCCATGGAAAGGATCAGGAGGCCGAGGAGCGTCCTCAAGGCGAAACGGCATAAGCGTCTTTGCATGATGAACTCCTTTACAATGGTCGTTGCAATGGTTGTTGCGGAAGTGTGGTTGCACTTGAAACGCGACGTTAACGCATGAATGAAACGGGTGATCACCGACATGATGAATGAGCTCCTTGTCTTGAGTATGAGCGGCTGCACGACGCGCGGCCGTCTGGGTGCGAACGATCGATGCGGTATGGACCGTGGGCCGGATGCCGGGTGATCAACAGATCCGGCGCGAACCGCCGGGCATGCCGGGTATGCTGGGCCTATGTCCCGTATCGCTTTATCTGAATGGGAGGCTGAGGAGAAAAAGGGCATGAAAAATCCCCGTGCCGTGGGTGGATCAGAAGTAGCACGGGGACGCTTGTAGGTCCGCGGGGTGCGGGTCCGCTAAGGGACGCGAGGATGTCCTGATGCGGTTGTCGTTACGCCCGTTAAATGGGCATGATGACTACACTATACATGTGTTTTGTAAACATGTCAAGCTGGTTTTAAAAATACCAGACTTGGAATCGTCTTTTTCTTTAGTCCGCCTCAATTCCCGGCAGTCGTGAAAATACCTTGATTTCTAAACACCCGTATAGCAACTTCCGGTTGCTGTGCCGGCGCGAAACGACCCTATCTTCAAACCCCCGGAACCCGACCTTCATCCCATGGGCGGAACGACCATACAGATCAAAGGGGCCCGCGTTCACAACCTGAAGAACGTGAACCTGGACCTGCCGAAAGACGCGCTGATCTGCTTTACCGGCGTATCCGGTTCCGGCAAGTCCTCGCTGGCCTTCGACACCCTCTACGCCGAGGGCCAGCGGCGGTACGTCGAATCGCTCTCCGCCTACGCGAGGCAGTTCCTCGGCCAGATGCAGAAACCGGACGTCGACCGGATCACGGGACTGGCGCCCGCCATTTCCATCGAACAGAAAGCCGCCGGGTTGAATCCCCGGTCCACCGTGGGGACGATCACGGAGATCTACGATTTCCTGCGCGTGCTCTACGCCCGGGTGGGGGTGCCGCACTGCACGAAGTGCGGGGAACGGATCGGGGCACAGACCCTCGAACAGATCGTCGCCCGGATCCTGGCGCTGCCGGAAGGAACACGGATGCTCGTTATGGCGCCGGTGATCCAGGGGCGCCGCGGCGAGTACCGGGACCTGTTCGAAGACCTGCGCCGGCAGGGCTATCTGCGCGCGCGGGTGAACGGCGAAGTCGTCAACCTCTCCGAAGACCCGGACCTCGACCGCAACATGCGGCACACGATCGAAGTGGTGACGGACCGGCTCGTCATGCGGGACGACATCCGAACACGGTTGGTCGAAGCCGTCGAAGGCGCACTGCACCTGGGACAGGGTACCGTCATGGTCCAGTTGCAGGAAGACGGCCGGACTTCCGACCTGCTCTTCAGCACCCGGTACGCCTGCACCGAGTGCGATCTGAGTTACGAAGAACCGACGCCGCAGCTGTTCTCCTTCAACAGTCCGCAGGGCATGTGCCCGAACTGCCACGGCCTGGGCACCATGATGCGGATCGAACCCAGGCTCATCGTGCCCGATCCGTCGAAGTCCATCAACGAAGGTGCGATCGAACCCCTTGGAACCATCGCCAACCTCTGGAAACGGCACTTCTACGAAGGGATCGCCCAACACGTGGGTTTCAGCCTGGACACGCCGTGGGAGCAGTTGACCGAAGAGGCGCGGCGGGTGGTGCTGTACGGACTGGGCTACAAGCGCATCACCTTTACGTTCCGCAACGGAAAGGGCGGCGAATGGTCGCACAAGGACCGGTTCAACGGGGTCGTGAACGATCTGGAGAAGCGCTACCATACGCTCAAGTCCCAGCGGCACAAGGCCGAACTCGAACGGTACATGGCCATAGGGGAATGTGACCTCTGCCACGGCGAACGCCTTAAACCCGAAGCGCTGTCCGTCACCCTGGGCAGCCTCTCCATCGCCGCGCTGTGCCGCCTGCCCATCCTGGACATCCGCGCGTTCTTCGAAAAGCTGTCCCTGTCGGACGCCGAACGCCAGATCGGCGACGAAGCGCTCAAGGAGATCGTCGCACGGCTCGACTTCCTGCTCAACGTGGGTCTCGAATACCTGACACTGGAACGTACGGCGCCAACGCTTTCCGGCGGGGAGGCGCAGCGCATACGGCTCGCCAGCCAGATCGGCCGCGGGCTCGTCGGCGTGATGTACGTGCTCGACGAACCGAGCATCGGCCTGCATCCCAGGGACAACCGGCGTCTGCTGGATACCCTGGGCTATCTGCGGGACCAGGGAAACACGGTCATCATCGTCGAACACGATGAAGAGACCATGTGGGCGTCCGACCACATCGTGGATTTCGGCCCGGGCGCCGGCGTCAACGGCGGTGAGATCGTGGCCGAGGGCCGTCCCGGCGTCGTGGCCGCCAGCGGGGCTTCGCTGACCGGTCAGTACCTGTGCGGGAAGAAGACGATCCCCGTTCCGGCCTCCCGCCGCGGCGTTAACGACAGTTGGCTGACGATCCTGGGCGCTCGTCAGAACAACCTCAAGAACCTGGACGTCCGCCTGCCCGTGGGCCGGTTTACCTGCGTCACGGGCGTATCCGGTTCGGGCAAGAGCTCGCTGATCAACGATATCCTGTACGCGGCCCTAGCCCGGTCGCTGAACAAGGCCGGTACCCAACCGGGCGAATTCGACGGCCTAAAGGGCGTGGGTCACCTGGACAAGGTCATCAACATCGATCAAGCGCCCATCGGCCGCACGCCGAGATCGAACCCGGCGACCTATACGAAGGTCTTCGACGCGATACGCGCCCTCTTCGCCGAAACGCCGGAGGCCAGGGTGCGCGGCTACAAGCCCGGCCGTTTCAGCTTCAACGTGCGCGGCGGCCGATGCGAGGCCTGCGAAGGCAACGGCGCGACACGGGTGGAGATGGATTTCCTGGCGGACATGTGGGTTTCCTGTCCCGTCTGCGAGGGCAGACGGTTCGACCGGGAAACCCTGGAGGTGAAGTACAAGGGGCACTCCATCGCCGACGTGCTCGACCTGGACGTGCAGGAAGCACTGGAGATCTTCGAACACGTTCCTTCCATCGCCCGGGTGCTTCGGACCCTCTACGACGTGGGCCTGGGGTATATCAAGCTGGGCCAGCCCGCGCCCACGCTGTCGGGCGGTGAGGCGCAGCGCATCAAGCTGGGACGCGAGCTGTGCAAGCGCAGCACGGGGCGGACCATGTACGTGCTGGACGAACCTACGACCGGCCTGCACTTCGAAGACATCACCCACCTGCTCGCTGTGCTGAACGCCTTCGTGGACAAGGGCAACACCGTTGTCGTCATTGAGCACAACATCGACGTGATCAAGACCGCCGACTGGATCATCGACCTGGGACCGGAGGGCGGAGAAGCGGGCGGACACGTCATCGCCGAGGGCACGCCGGAGACCGTCGCGGGCATTGCCGGTTCGTCCACTGGACAGATCCTGGCGAAAGCGCTGCGGCCTCCCGGATCTCCAGGGCCTTCATCGTCATCGGCCACTCCGGCGATTCCGGAATCACTGCCGGCCGCCGGCCAGGCCGCCGGCGCGGACGGGACCGCCGGCGCAGACGGAAGTACCGGAGGCGCAGACGGCAAATCCGCCGGCGCGGACCGGACCGCCGGCGCGGACGGCCACATCCGGGAGATCACCGTGCGCGGCGCGCGGGAACACAATCTGAACGATCTCTCCGTGACGATCCCCCGGGACCGGATGACGGTATTCACGGGCGTATCGGGTTCGGGGAAGACCTCCCTGGCCCTCGATACGATCTACGCCGAAGGCCAGCGGCGGTACGTGGAGTCCCTGTCCGCCTATGCGCGGCAGTTCCTCCAGCAGATGCAGAAACCGAAGGTGGACCACATCGTCGGCCTGTCCCCCGCCATATCCATCGAACAGAAGTCCCCGGGCCGGAACCCCCGCTCCACGGTGGGCACCATCACGGAGATCTACGAGTACCTGCGCGGGCTCTACGCCCTCGTGGGCGTCCCTCACTGTCCGGCCTGCCGGGTGCCCATCGGCGCGCAGACGCCCAGCCATATCGTGGACCGCGTCATGACCCTGCCGGGAGGGACCCGCGCCACGCTCCACGCCCCGCTGGAACCCGAAGGCGCCGAGGGGTATGACGTCCTCCTGGACCGGGCCCGCCGGAACGGGTTCATCCGGGTGCGCATCGACGGCGAACTTCGTCGGCTCGAAGAGGACATAGAGATCGACCGCCGCCGGCGCCACGAGTTGTGCGTGGTGGTGGACCGGATCGTCATGCAGGGCGACGTGCGCCAGCGCCTGGCCGACTCGGTGGAGACGGCCCTGGAACTGTCGGGAGGACTGCTGATCGCCGAAGTGGAGGAACCGGATGCAAGCGGTCCCCGCGACATCCGTTTCAGCCGTTTCTATTCGTGCCCGTCCTGCGGCAACAGCTACGATGAGCCCACGCCCCAGTGCTTCTCCTTCAACCACCGGTCGGGCATGTGCCCCGAATGCGAGGGACTCGGTACCCAGCCCGGGATCGAACTCGACCTGCTGATACCCCATCGCGCGAAACCGGTGCGTGAAGCCGCGGCCGCGATCTGGGGTGTAGGCGCGGCGGGTGAAAGCGTCATGGGCGAGCGGTCCATGCTCGACCTGCTGGAACAGGTGGCGTCCTCGAATGGATTTACCCTTGAAACGCCGGTCGATGCCCTGTCGCAGGAACAGCTGCAGGTGTTACTCTATGGAAGCGACCGGTGGGTGGACGACCAGCGGGTACCCGGTCTGTCCTTCCAGTTCCGGGGCATCTTCCCGACGGTGGAACTGGTCGCCCGGTACGCGAACCGCTTCCCTGAACTGGCCCGTATGTTGCAACCGACGCCTTGTCCGGCCTGTGAGGGCGGGCGTCTCAGGCCCGAGAGCCTCTCCGTGCTGATCGACGGCCTGTCTATTGCCGGGCTCTGCGCCCTCCCCGTCGACCGCGCCATGGGCTTCATCGAGAAGCTGGAACTCTCCGCGTCCCAGCGGGAAGTCGCGGGCGAGGTGTTGACGGAAATCCGAAACCGCATGCGCTTCCTGCTGGACGTAGGGTTGGAATACCTGACGCTCGACCGACGGGCGCCCACGCTTTCGGGTGGTGAGGCGCAGCGGATCCGCCTGGCCAGCCAGATCGGATCGGGACTGACCGGCGTGCTCTACGTGCTGGACGAGCCCACGATCGGACTCCATCCGCGGGATAATCTCAGGTTGATCGAGGCCCTGGAGAACCTGCGCGATCTCGGCAATACCCTCATCATGGTGGAACACGACCGCGACACGCTGGAGCATGCCGACAACCTGGTGGATTTCGGTCCGGGAGCCGGCGTGCACGGGGGCCGGATCGTGGGCCAGGGCGCGCCCAAGACCCTCAAGGATCTCGAAGCTTCGCTCACCGGGCGCTACCTCGCCGACCGGGTACGCATCGAAGTGCCCACGGACCGCCGCAAGCCGGGCCGCAACAGGCTGCGCATCCTCGGGGCCCGCCAGAACAACCTGAAGAACATCGACGTAACGCTGCCCCTCGGCCTCTTCATCTGCGTTACGGGGGTTTCCGGATCGGGGAAGAGCTCCCTCGTCAACGATATCCTGTATCCCGTACTGGCCTCCACCCTGCACCGCGCCCAGGTCAATCCCGGTCCCCACGACGAGATCAAGGGGCTGCGCTTCGTGGACAAGGTCATCAACATCGACCAGACGCCCATCGGCCATTCCCCGCGGTCGGACCCCTGCACCTACGTCGGGCTCTTCGCGCCGATCCGCCAGCTCTTTGCCCGGACCGTGGAGGCCCGGATGCGGGGCTACGAACCCCGGCGGTTCAGCTTCAATGTGCCCGCGGGCCGCTGCGAGGCCTGCCAGGGACTCGGCGTGCGCAAGATCGAGATGCACTTCCTGGCGGATGTGTGGATGACCTGCGAGGTCTGCGACGGGAAGCGCTTCATGAAGGAGACGCTGGAGGTGACCTACAAGGGCAGGACCATCGCCGATGTCCTGGACATGACCGTGGCCGAGGCCCTCGAGCATTTCGAGAACGTGCCCCGCATCCGGCGCATGCTCCAGACGCTTTACGACGTGGGTCTCGACTACATCAAGCTCGGCCAGTCGGCCGTCACGCTGTCCGGGGGCGAGGCGCAGCGTGTCAAGCTCGCGAAGGAACTCTCCCGGCCGGGCACCGGCAAGACCATCTACCTGCTCGACGAGCCGACCACGGGGCTCCACTTCGATGACATCCGCAAGCTGTTGACGGTCCTGAACAGGCTGGTGGACAAGGGGAATACGGTGCTGGTGATCGAGCACAACCTGGACATCATCAAGACGGCCGACTGGATCGTCGATCTCGGACCGGAAGGCGGTGACCGGGGCGGTCACGTAGTTGCCGCGGGAACGCCCGAGGAAATCGCCGGTTCATTGTCCCATACCGGGCGGATACTGTCGAGGGAGTTGGCGGCGGTCGACTAGACTCCGGCTTTCCAGACCCTCTCCAGGCCTTCCCACAATCTGCCGATCTTCAACGAAGATTCCGTTTCGCCCCGGCAGCTGTACCAGCACCGGTTGCAGTCGATCTTCTTCGAGACCTTTTTGAAGTCGGCGTATCCGGACTGTACGGGCAGTTCTGCGCAGGGCTTTATGTCGCCGTCGGGGGTCAGTTGGACCAGCCACTTGCCGGCCGCCGTGCAGGAACCCGGCAGGGCGTTCCGGAAGTAATCGGGGATGCGGCGCAGGTACCAGGCGGAACTGACGATGTTTCCCAGGCGGGACTTCTGGTAGATCAGTTCCTCGATCACGGATTCCAGACGCTCAGTGTGGGCGGGATCCACCAGGTGGGTTTCGTTTTCGTTCTTGAAATCGCTGTAGCAGCTGTAGGAAACCTTCGCGCCCATGGTGCGCGCCAGGTGCGCTATGGGCACGACGTGGTCCAGGTTGTCCCGCATGATCACCGTGTTGAAGATCACGTTGACCCCCCGGGCCGTTAACTGGGGCACGAGCGTGGTAATATGTTCGTACAGCCCCTCGATGCCCCGTTCCTCGTCGTGTTCCCGTCCGATGTAATTCAACGAAATCGAGATGTGGTCCAGGCCGGCGTCCCAAAGGGCCATGGCCTTTTCCACGGTCAGCAGAGAACCGTGGGTGACCATGCCGATGTAGACGAATCCCTGGGACTCCTTGATGCGCCTGACCGCCTCGGGCAGTTGCTTGTTGATCGTGGGTTCCCCGCCGGTCAGGGTGACCGACAGGGGGTTCAGCTTCCGCAGCGCCGCCACGTAATCGTAGTCGCCCAGCTTGCCCGAACGTTTCGTTTTCCAGTAATCACAGAAATCACAGGTGGCGTTGCACAGGTAGGTCACCTCCATGTTCACCGCCATCGGTCCGCCCTTCAGTCGCACCCAAAGGTATTTGAGCAGGGCGCGAAGCTTGGTGGCGAGGGACATGGGCCGCAACAACGTCCGGTCGTACCCGAGATAGCCCGCGTCCGGCTGCAGGACGGGCGGTCCGGGAGGCGCAGGAGACGGCGCGATGGGTTCCGCCGCCGGTGAGATCTGAACCTGTTCGGACATGAATATGCTCCTACGCCACCGCCCGCGTTGCCGCGGTGACGGAATCTCTTCCGTCTATGGTCCCTTTGACGGTACGTCCCGTCAAGTTCAGCATGGCGGGGAACACGTCCACGGTGCGGACGCATTCCGCTGCAATGTCCGTGTTCATCATCAGAGGTACGTGCATATGGTCGCGATGCAATGAACCGTGGGTCGACTTGTGCTCAGGATGTTCATGGCGGTGTCTCAGATCGTAGCCGATCCGGGCGCTGACGATCAGGTCTCCGGACCGGGGCGAACCGAAGACGCGTAGCAACTGGTAAGGCGCGTCTGGATAGTCCGTGTCGTAGGTGGCGGCGAGCATCTGCTCATCGGACGCTTCGGCCGGCATGCCGCCGTAACCGAAAGGATCCTGGCCCTCGAGCACCCGGTACGCAATGCCGCCGGGCATCTCCCTGATTTCACTGATCCCCCGGCGCCCGCAGACGATGACCGAGTCACCCCGGGTCGCCGCCACCAGGTCTACCGCCTCCTGTTCGAGCAGGGCCTCGACGGGATCGGTTTCCCCCAGTGCGCGGATCTCATCGTATGATGGCCTTTCTTCCCAGGTCTCGCCCTTTTTAAGGTAGATGTGCGCCATGCCGTTGCCCGAAACCATCATGGCCGCGTCGCATCCACTGCGCAGGATCCGGGGATAGTACAGCGTATTGAATCCTATTTCGTCGAGAAAGGACCATAACTCGAAATGCGTGTGGGTGGACGTCAGACCATGATCGCTGGATACCACGAGCAGCGTGTCGTCCAGCCTGTTCAGCCGCTGAAGCCGCTCCGCCAGCCTGCCGAATCCCCGGTCGAATGCCCGATAGGCCTCCAACGTGGTATCCGAAAAGGGATCGGTGTAATGAGAGTATTCGTCCACCGCGGGGAATACGACCGACAGGAAATCTACCCCCCGGTCGACGGCCCGGTCGATGTACCTCCAGGCCGCGTCGTCCATGACTTTCCACCTGCCGGATAAATGGGCATAGTACAAGTACCAGTTCCTGGTCAGCAACGTCCGGTTTTCGAATATGCCCAACCCCTTGTTTACCAGGCTGAAAACGCCCGCCGGGCGCTCGTAGTATTCGAAGATGGTGTGGATCTCGTCCTTCAGATCACTGTCGATATACAGTCCACCCGGTCCCACGTAACTGCGCGCTTGCCGGAAATGGGTGAGCCCCTCGGGCTGGGACCGGTCGAACCAGCGGATGCCGGGAAGATTGCACGAACCGGGCGTACAGCCGGTCAAAAAGGGCACATGGGCCGGACCGGTCGTGGACGGGAACGAGGTCACCGCTTTCCGGTAATCTCCCCGGTCGAGGACGTACCGCCGCAGGGACGGAAGTTCGCCGGCCTCAATCAGCTTCCGCATGACGTCTTCCCGTGCGCCGTCGACGAGGAAAAAGATACATCGATTAAAGGCGGTCGCCGCCATTCCGTCTCCTAAAAACTTAGGACATCGTTACATTACTCAATTCAAGTATACAGTACAGGCTTGAGAGTATACTCGTTTCGCTATTCGATTTCAAGGGTTTTCGCACGGAGAGTGTTGAGCAGTTCGTCGTAGGATGTCCTGCTGATTTTCTTGTAGAATGCGTCCCGGTTGGCCAGCGCAACGCTCGCCCCGTCGATGACCATGTCATAGATGAGCCATTCCCCCGCTTTCAGCTCCATCTTGTAGTCGACGAGGGTTTTGGTGCCCTTGTACCATACCGTCGTTCTCACCAGCGAGCGGCTGCCCCGGGTCTCTTCCCCGTCGTAGGTCGTCCTGTCCGACCGCTTGCGCAGCTTGTCCAGGGCCCGGCTTTCGGTCCACCTTCGCAGGACCGAAACGAACTCCTCCCGTTCGGCGTCCGTCCGCTCCCGCCAGTGTCTGCCGAGTGAAATGCGGCTGTGCCGCTCGAAATCGAACCCTGAGACGACGGCATGGCGCACCAGGCTGTCCATTGCCGCTTCGGTGGCGGCCCCGTCCAGGGCGCGTAGCGCGGCGTCCCGCTGTTTCAGCGTCTCGATGGGCGAGTATTCCTGCGCGTAACTCCCAAAAGCCAGCAGCGACACCGCAGCCCAGGCGGCAAGGCGTCCCAGGCGGCGGACCGCACGGCGATTCACTTGCATTCCCCACCTCCATCCTTTCATGCTGCAGGACCGATTGCACGAATTGGCAGGGTCACACGACCCCACGGGATCGCCCGAACCGTCTCGATCACCCGGTCTGGCCCGATCACCCGGTCTGGCCCGATCACCCGGATTGGCCGGATTGGCCGGGTCAGGATCCGGTGTCCCGTCGATGAACCACGAAATCGTCGTAATCTCCCCTGGAGTCCGATCCCGTCGCGTTGCCATCCGTCAGAATGCCGATCCCTACGGCTTTCCGGGGCGGCTTCTTCCCAAAGATACGGACATAGTCCGCATGCACGTCGACCGACTCCTCGACCCACTGTCCGAGCTTCTCCTTCCCGCTCTCGAGCACGATCACGTGGGGGCGGCCGATGCCTTCGCGGCGGTAGTGGGTGCCGACCGGCGCGGTGGTGCTCCAGACATATTTCAGGGTCTTGGGCACGCCGATGAAGTTCTGGTCCAGGACCACGTATACGGCCACGGAACTGTCGTTTTTGGTACGGATGCGTTCATCGCCGCCTTCGGGCAGGACCGTCGCCCTCCACCGCCAGGACAGCACCGGGTATTTATTTGCATCCCATTCGCTGACTGGCTTGAGAATGATGATGGAGGTGCCGTCGTCGGCCGCGTGGAGATACCGGTTGCCCTTCTCCTCCCGGATCGTGTACAGACTGCGGGCCTGGTCGTCGTTGCCCCGCCAGGCTTTCCAGGTCAGGGGGAAGCCGCCCGGGGCCGAATCGTCGAAGGCTTCGATCGTGATGGACTTTCCTTGGTCATCGCCCCGCTGGGGAGGGAACGCATAGTCCGCATGGTCCGCCCACGCGACGCCCGGAACGAACGCGGCGGTCCGCGGCCAGGCCGTCCAGGCCGTCCAGGATGCCCCGACCATCCCGAACTCCCGGGGCGACAGCACCTGTGTTTCCGTGTCCGTGCGATAGACTGAAGGTGGATCGATGAACGCGGCGCAGATCAGCAGGACGGCGCCCGCCAGCAAACCGAAGGTCCGGCCGGCCGGCCAGCCCCGCGCTTTGCCCGCTGGAATTCCACCCTCCATGACCGTCAACGTTCCCCGCGCCCTGTCCGTCGGTAAACCACGCTCCATGCCCGTCCCCGCACGTCTATGGTTCATGCCCGTCCTCCGTTCCGTGCTTCATAGCCGTTCTGTACTTTAACGCCGTCCATTGTAAACCTCGTTGCCGGTCACATGATCGAGTTCGGCCAGCGAAACCCGGTACTGGTACAGCGACTGCCTGTGCGCATGTTGCATCTTCGCATGCGCGGTGAAAGCGTCCAGCAGTTCCGAACTGTCTCCGGTAACGTCGAAACCCAGTTGAGCCGATGTCAGCCATGCCCTGGCGGAGCGGAGCGCCCGGTCGCTGTTGACCACGTTGGTACGGGCCTCGATCACGTCGCGGTAGGTCTGCTCCACCTGCAGCGCGACCGCGCTCATCGCCTGGGATTCCTTGCTCTCCAGCGCTTCCAGTTCCACTTTCCGGGCAATATATTTGGCGCGTGTCAGGCCGAAATTGAAGTTCTGGCGCAAGGTAATCACGGCGCCGCCGCGAAGGAAATTGAACTCGTCCCGGAGAAAAGGATTGTCGAGCTCCGGCCTGTGCGGCGCGATACCCCACTGAAGTGATCCCGCCAGGGCAATCTGGGGGTAGAAGTCGCTCCTGGCCACCTTCAGCAGCGCCCGGCGGGCCAGCACTCCGGCCCTCAGTTGCCGGATGTCGTACCGCCGGTTCTTCGCCCTTTCTACATAAACGTCCAGTTCATCGAGGTCCGCCGTTTCGGTATCCGCGGCCGTATGGACGATATCGAAATCGATGGACCGATCTATTTCGAGCAAGGCCTTCAGCGCCGCCCTCCCCAGTTCGATCGACTTCTCGGCCCGCGCCCGGCTCTGCTGCACTTCGAATTCAAAGACATCGATTTTCAACAGGTCGTTCTGGCCGACGTCTTCCGAGTCTTCCTCGATCATCTCGTTTACGCGGTCCCGGGCCTCCTGTACCTTTTCTACGCTATCCAGGATGATGTCACTGAGTTCCCTGGCCAGTACGAGACCGTAGAATAACTTCCTCACCTGGAACGCCACGTCGAATTTCCGGGATTCCACGGCCGCCTCCCCCGCTTCGAGACCGTACCCGGCCGCCTTCTTCGCATTACTGAGCTTCCCGAAGGTGTACAGCGGCTGGACCAGCTCGATCTGCGTGCGTGAGAAAACGCCTAGGTCGCCCAGGTCACTCCGGATGGTCTCGATCTCTTCCGTATCGCCTTCTATACCCGGCGCGGGACCGAAGATATTGGTCCACTCCAACCGGGGTGTGATGCCCGCGAATCTCGCTTCGCTCAACCTGGCTTCAAGACCCTCGACGGTAAGGACCGCCTGTTCGATGTCCGGACTGACCCGCAACGCCCGGTCCACGCATTGATCCAGCGTCATCCGGACAGCCTGGACAGCCTGGACAGCCTGGACAGCCTGGACAGCCTGGTCATCAACCTGGTCGTCAGCCTGGTCAGCCCGGTCGGCCTGAACGAGTCCGCCCGGTCCCTGCGCCAATACAGGCCCCGAGATCAGCGATGCCGCCAGGATGTAGACCAGAATACGAATCACGTCACCTCCGCTAAACACAGGAACATTCTCACCGTTCAAATCGACCCACCGTAATCGGAAATGCACGCTTTCTCAAGTATATTAGACGCACCCGACCGCCTATTGATCCAACTAATAGCAAAGGCCGGTCCATGCTCGGCAGCGACAAACCGGGCGAGCTCACCCGGTTCTTCTCGTTCTCTAGACCGGTGGTACCCGTCCTGTCGACAGGCGGTATCAAGACCCATCGGCAGGCGACGGTTGCGACAGCAGCCAGATCGCCCGCGTCCAATGGAACGCCGCCGTGATCACCGTCCAGATCGCCACGCATGTGAACGCTTCCTCCAGCATGCCGACCGCCAAACCCGCGAGCAACACCAGGACATTCGTATTGCGCCGGGCGCCGATACGGCGAAAGAAGCGGTCCACGGGCGCGTAGTCAAACAGTTCGATACCCTGTCTGGACTTGAACATCCCCGTAGCCGCCTTGTCAAGCAGATAAAAGAACGTGATCACCGTGGCGAGCACAAAGGGACCGGCCGCCTCGCCGCCGCCGCTGAGCATCCACCCAAGGGCCCAGTACCAGGTCAGCTCCCAGACCACGTCCAGGATGTGTTCGAAACGGTCCCCGAACCGGGTGCATCGCACTGTCACACGGGCCAATTTGCCGTCGACACCGTCCAGCACCCCGACGATGAAAGCGATCACCAGTCCCGCGGCCAGGTACTCCGTACCCATCTGCCCCACGGCCAGAAGACCGGTAGTCAGAAAGGCGAGCAGTATTGAAAGGGTGGTCACCTGGTTCGGCGTCACGGTACTGGCCGAAATCCACTTCGTAAGCAGGTTTTCCAGGGGCGGATGGATAAACTCCGCGGGAAAATCCAGCGTACCCTTCTGTGCGGCGTCGATCAACAGGGCCTCCGCCCGGCGGATCTTCAGGTCCGAATCGACGACCAGCCACCAGGGGGGCAGGCTTCGGCGCAGATCCACGATATAGGGATCCAGTTCGCGCAGGTCGAAGACCGGGCAGGTCGATTCCTGCACCGAGTCCAGCGCGGACCACAGCGATTCGGAGCCGGTCCAGGACGCCGTAAGTTCTGTGAGGAGGTCCGCGTCCGCCACCAGCAGCCTGCAGGATTCCCTGACCGACGAGTCCACGGCGCTCCGGTTACGGCCGTCGTCGATCATGGCCCGTAGAACCCGATGGTCGTACAGGTGGCCGGCGTCCATGACCAGGGCCGTTTCGTCCTGTCCGGGCAGCCAGCGGGCCGGATTTTCGTCCGAACATACGCATTCGACGGCCCCCAGTTCCCGGTACCAGCGATCGTCGAATCCGTCGACCCGGACGTTCGATCCCCTGACGTCCGATCCCCTGACGTCCGATCCCCTGACGTCCGATCCCCTGACGTCCGATCCCGGCCCGGGTGATGGTCCGACAACCGTGACCCGCCGGGCCCCCAGTGAAGCGAAGACCCGGAGGTGCCGCTCCAGCAGTGAAATACCGTAAATCGACCGGCCGGCACCGGCCGCTGAGACTTCGGTATCCGCGAACAGGACTACGCTGAATTTCATGGTCCGCTCCGTCCGCGCAAGCGCCGGAGGGCGATCCGGTCCTCCTCTTCCAACCCCAGGAGACCCAGTACGCCCACGTAGCAGCCCAGGAAGATCGCGGGCAGCGCGGCCATGCGCAGCCACGGTATGTCCGGTGCGTAGACGCCCGCCACGTATGCGCACGCGAAGGCGGGCACTGCCGCGGCGCATGGCTTCAGAATGCGCCAGGACAGTGGAAGGATCCGGAACAGATGATACACTTCGGCCAGGCGGATCAGCGTCAACAGTCCGAAGGCCGCCAACGTTCCCAGGGCCGCGCCAAGAATGCCCAGGGCCGGTATCAACCACAGGTTCAGGACGAAATTGACCACCACGACCACGACCGTATTCACGAGATTCAGCCAGGGCCGGCCCGACATGATGAGCACCGTATCGCCCGATCCCATGGCGGCGTAGACGACCTGGCTCATGGCCAGGACGACCATCGCCATGAATCCCGCGACGAATTCGGGGCCGAAAAGTCCAAGCAGTTCATTACCGACCAGCGACACCACGCAGAGGAACGCCAGGCCGATGGTCAGCACCCACCGGGTGACCAGCTGCAGATTGAGCTCCAGCCGCCGCAGGTCGTTGCGGTGACTCAGTTCGGCGACGATGGGACTGAAAACGGGGTCGAACCACTGGCGGACCTTCTTGGTCGCCAGGGCGATTTCGACCGCGATCACGTAAACGCCCACCTGTGCGGCCGGCAGAAAGTAGCCGACCATGAGCACGTCCAGCCGGATCATGAACATGTAGACCAGCTCATAGCCCATGACCGGCAGCGAGAAGCGGGTCAGCGGAGTGACGACCCGCAGTGCCCGCAGGTGGACGAGACAGGACCGCCAGGAATAGAACCGGGTGAACACGTAAACGGCGTATAGCAGTCCGCAGGCCAGCGCGGCCAGGTGGGCCGCGGCGATGCCGTAGGTACGCCAGCCCGCGTAGAACAGGACACAGGCCGCCCCGAACAGCACCAGGGGCTCGACGGCGCCCCGGACCATGGCGTCGTGTTTCATGACCTTGTGCGCCCGGGTGACGCCCAGTATGATCTGGGTCAGGGCGATGAGCGGCAGGCCGACCGCCAGCAGCCGCAGCATGCCGGTGAGCCGGGGCTTGTCGAGCAGGCCATCCGCCAGTGGAGCCGCAGCGGCATAGAGCGCGGAGCCGATTCCCGCGCTCAGCAGGAGCCCCACGCCCAGGGCCTGCGCGATGGTCCGGTGGATGGCCTCCGTCTCCCCATCCTCTCGCAGGCGCGGGATGAAATTGACCAGCCCCTTGTCCAGCGAGAACTGGCCGACCTTGGATACGAGATCCACGATGGTCCATCCGAGCATGTACAGCCCGAAGATCTCAGCGCCGAACAGCCGCGTAAGGACGATGAACGACACGGACTTGATCAGCCGCGCTACCGTTCCGATGAAATTGACGGCGGCGCCCCGGGCGATCGTCGATGCGTCGGATCGGGACCGGACCAAAGCCGGTTGCTCCTGGGTATGCGTCATGATGGGAGATTCGCTAATTCGGGTCCGGGGCCGGGTTCGGGCTCGAGTCCGGGGGCACTCTGTCCGCTTCGATCAACAGGGTCCATCCCCGCTGGTTCCCGGTGAACAGGTTGATTACCGCGGATACCGCCCTGCCGGCCGAAACTAGTCCCAACCGGATCGCCGCTGCCGGGACCGCGTGCATGCGCTCCGTGGCGTAACTCAACCGGATCAACGCCAGGTCCAGCCGGGAACGGAGCAGGTACCGGTGTCTTGTCAGTCTGAATCCACAGGCTTCCAGCAACGAGCCGATCGACGAGTGGGTGTAGAACTGCAGGACGCTGTGACGCTTCCGGTGCTCGTCGCGCCATGACTCGCCGATCTCCTCGAGACTCAGGCTGTCCAGCGTCAGCAGGATGCGACCCCCGGGCCGCAACACGCGCCACATCTCACGTAGCGTCTGCCGGTCGTCCGGCAGGTGCTCGAAGACACACAGGCTCATGACCGTGTCGAACTGCTCGGAACGAAGGGGAAACGCGTCCGCATGGGCGCAGACGAATCCCGTGAAGGGCGTCTTGTGGTAGGCCTGGGCACGGCGCAACTGTTTCCGGTCCAGGTCGAAACCGAACACCCTGGCGCCTCGCAAGGCGATCCGGTAATCGTAGGTCCCTTCTCCGCAACCGATATCGAGAATACGCTCGTCCTTACGCGGCTTCAGCCAGCGTAACGCGGGGACCGTTTCCTGGGACCGGCGGAAGTTGAAATCCTTCCTGAGCCGGAGGGCGAAGAGTCCCCTTGCACGGTCCCGCAACCCGCTCATGAGCGCATTTCCCCGGCCACCGCCCGATCCCGCGACAGCAGCCTCCCCGTTGAAATGAATATGGCCAGTCCCATGGCCAGGCCGCCGGCCGTAACGGTCCAGAACATCCAGTTCAGCAGGTCGAGCGCGGCGAAACCCAGCAGCAGCATGGTAAAGAAATCTCTTTTGGCCATCATCCTGAACAGGTTGAGCAGCCTTGCGGCGAGGTGTCGCCGCCGCCCGACGGCGTGCTCTTCGAAGGCCCGGTTGAACCGGACCAGGCTGCCGCTCCCCCCGGTCTGCAGCAGATAGTAATACATCACGAGTATCGACGCGGCCACTACGACGACGGATCCCAGGCCGAGGGACCGGACGACCGAATCTCCGGAGCCGCCCGCGTAGGCCCAGACCACGGCCGCGAAGAACGCCAGGTAGGTCAGGTTGTCCGTGATCGTGTCGAGCCACGAGCCGTATTTCGATTCGCGAAAGGTAAGCACCGCCACTTCCCCGTCGCAGCCGTCGAGGATGGACGAAGCCTGGAACAGCAATGCGCCCAGCAGCACCGACCAGTAGGTGCTGTCCAGCACGAACCACGCCCCGGCCAGGCCGGTCAGAAACGTGATCAGGGTCACCATGTTCGGGGTGACCGGCGTCCGGACCAGCCACCGGCTGAGCCGGGTCGAAATCGGCCGGTTGATATGCCGGGACACCCAGCCGTCGGTGGGTTTTACGAGGCGTCCCACCAGCGTCCTTTCGCCATAAGCCAGCATCTCGGGCGTATCCACGTCCTGCCAGTAACCATCGCCCACGTCGAAGGCGCGCATCCGCCCTTCCGCGGCAAGCGACCGGACGCCGTCGCTCAACGCGCAACCCTCCGGTCCGTTCACGGTATCGAGGGCGTTGAACAGGGCCGGCGTACAAAGGAACATGCCGGTGTCCACCGCGTTGAAAGCCTTCAGTTCCTTGTCGATGCGCACCACTTTATCCCCTCGCACTTCGACCTTGGTCGCGTCGTCCACGTCGTACACGCGGTCGATTTTCCGGTCGACGGCGAGCAGGCACTCCCCATCGGCCACCGGTTCCTCGAGCAGACGCTCCAGGGTCTGTTGCTCGAAGAGGTGATCGGCCATGAGCAGTACGAACGGTTCCGTCATTCGGGTACGGGCGGCCAGGGCGGAAACCCCGTTGGGCAGATGCCACCGTTCGTTATGCACCCACTCGATTTCGAGAGCGTCCAGGCCGGGATCGTTGGAAAGGACCTCGTGAAACCGGTCCGCCTCGTACCCCGTTACGATAACGAAGCGTGATACCCCGGCCCGCGCCGCCGTCAATATGATCCGCTTGATCAACGGTACGCCGCATAACTTCAACAGGGGTTTGGGCACCGGGCCGGTGACCGGCTGAAGGCGCACGCCCGCGCCGCCGGCGATGATGAGCGCCGGGGCCGCTCTTCGGGGATGATGATCCATTTGCTAGAGATTCAGATGGCCATGTGGACGAAGGAAGAAGCTAGAAGATTGCGGAAAAGCCCAGCGTCATCTCCGGGTAAGGACGAGAGATGACATCCAGTTCCTTCCGGTAGGATGCCTGTACGACGACGGCGACATGCCGTTCCCAGAAGTAACGCAGTCCGACCCCGGCGTCGATCATAGTCATGTTCCGGTGCTGCGGCCTGATCTCCAGACCCGCGCCCCATCCGAAGAAAGGCGTGAAGGAATCGCCCGGAACGAGCAGATTGTACCGGTAGAATGCGCCGATCCGGGTGATCCGTTCGGCCTGCACTTCCTCTGAGGATTCAAGCGCCGTCTTCTGCGCCGACGAGGTCCCGAAACCGGCCAGTCTCCGGGCTCGTATGAGGGAACCGCCGTACGGTGCTCCGGAAGGCCGCCGGGAATCGTCAAAGGCTTCCGTATCGTTGGGCCGCCGAATGGAAAACACGCCGCCGAACTGGTGGGTCGGTGTAATGAAATAACCGGCGCTCAGGGAGACCGTGCCGGGATCGAACAGCTCGTTGCCGGTCCGGCCCACGCCCTGCACCTCGATACGTCCCTGCCTGGCCTGGTTACCCGTCGACAGGGTCTGAGCCGGGATGACCGGGGCGGCGGTCTGTCCGAGCACGGCGGGGTTGATCCGTTCGCGCTCCGTGGATTCGAGTATTACGTCTCGGGGATGGACGGACGGTTTTACCATCATGGCGGCCATGGACCCGCGCGGCACGGGCCGGCCGTCTACCATGATCCGACGATCGACTACCCGGACTGGCGGCAGGGGCGCGTCCGCCACCCGCGCGACCTGCGTCTCATGATCCGGTGCTTCGGGATGCTGCGTAACGGGCGCCGCACCGATCCGGACGGGAACCGCCGGTTCGCCGGGCATGCTCGTCCGCGACGATACGGGCGCGTCTCCGGGGGCCTCGACCGCTGGCCGCAACAGGGGCATGACCGCGATCAGCGAGCAGATACCGGCGGCCAGCAACGGGAAGAAGGCGCGGTCCTTCCCGTTCACCGTCGAACCAAGCACGTCCCGGATACGCTGGGCGGCCATGGAGGCCGACCGCGCCATTTCGAGGGCAGCCTGCCAGTGTGTCCGGATCCTGCCCGTGGCTACCTTCAACAGGGTGGACGCATAGCTTTCCGGCTGCATGGAAACACGAACGACGTCCGCGTCGCAGGCCCGTTCTGCCTCGATCCCGGCCCGGTACGCGGCGTACCATACCGCCGGGTGAAAGAAGAAGAAGAACCTGCTGAACTGGACCAGGAAGACCGTAAGGTGGTCCCGGCGGGCATAATGGGCCAGTTCATGAAGCAGGACCTGCCTGAGTTCCACGCTGGAAAGCTCCAGAATGCACCAGGAGGGGATCACGACGGTGGGGCGCCCGGCGGCGATCAGGGCAGGCACCTCGAACTCGTCGGAGACCCGCAGGGCCACGTTGCGTTTCAAGCCCGATTCGGCCAGGCACCGGTCGAATAGCGCGCTTACACGGGGGACGGCGACCGGGACGGACCGCCGCCTTCTTCGGGTCATGGTGATGACCGATGAACCGATGCGGTAGAGGCCGTAACCGGCGAAACCCATCCAGACCAGACCCGCGATGGCGAAGACTCCGGATGCCAGTGCGTTGTGACCGCCCGCGGCGGGCACGCCATGGCTTGCCATCGACGCCCACGGGATTTCGAACGGTCCATGCCAGGGCAGCACGAGGGTCAGCAGCGGTTTGGCCAGAACCAGCAACCAGAGGAAGTGCCGTATCCTGGCCGGGCATCCCGGGTTCACGAACAGCAGCACCCAGACCAGGACGCCCAGAAGCAACGCTTCAAGGCTCGGAAGCCACAACAGGTCCACGACCTGCCGGCCGAACCGTTCGAAGAGGCCTATGGCTTGGACGGAATCAATCATCCGAGGCCTCCGAGGCCTCCGAGGCCTCCGAATTCGACGCGTCCGACGCGTCCGACGCGTCCGGATTCGAGGCGTCCGACGACTCCGAGGCCATCCGGTCCAGCAGTTTGCGCAGACTTTCGGCTTCTTCCGCGGTCAAGGCGTCCGATTCGATCAGGTGCAGCACCAGGGACTGCGGAGATCCGGCGAACAGCTTGTCCACGACGGCACGGACGGTTTCCCGGCGCACGCCCTCGGGTTTCAGGATGGAGGTGTAGACATAGGCCCGGCCTTCGCGGGTATACCGGACGACACCCTTCTGCGTGAGTATGGACAGTACCGTCTGCACGGTGGTATACGCCAGGGGACGCTGGTTTCGAAGCGAATCGACGATCTGGCGCACCGTTGCCCGTCCCAACCGCCAGACGACGTTCATGATATCGATTTCCAGGTCCGTCAACGACGACAGCTTCTTTCTCGGCATCCGTTTCCTTCTCCGCGTTCACCACACCGACGCGTCCGGGCCGGAGTGTTCGCGCACTGCGATTGCGCACTGCGATTGCGACCAAAGATTTCGTTAGTTAAATATATGTCCTATTGTATTTTAATTAACGCGCACGCGGCGAAATGTCAATCCAAAGTTGTCCCCCTGGATCCCCGGGAAACCGGCGTATGCCGGCCTGTTTCGGTCCTGGTGCCTGATATGAGTATTAAACCCGTCTACTTCATTTCCGACGCCCACTTCGGAATCGACGATTACGGGGCGGAGGAAGAGAGAAAAGGCCGTTTGCTTGACTTCCTGCGAAGTCTCAGGGCCCGGGCCGGCCATCTGTATATCGTGGGCGATCTATTCGATTTCTGGTTCGAATATCGCACCGTAGTACCGCGCCAGCACTACACGGTGCTGCACGCGCTGAGCTCGCTGGTCGAGAGCGGCGTCCCGGTCACCTACCTCGCCGGAAACCACGACTTCTGGCTGGGGACCTTCCTGGACGAGCAGGTCGGGGTGGAAACGGCCGAAGGACCACTGACCGTTACCCATCACGGCCGGAAGATCTATATCGCCCACGGTCACGGGCTCATATCCAGGGATCTTGGATACCGCCTGCTCTCGAAGATCATGCACAGCGCCGTCAGCATCCGCCTGTTTCAACTGATTCACCCGGACTGCGGCTTCAGGATCGGCCGCCTGGCATCACGGCTGAGCAGGCGCCACGGCACACCCACGGCGTGGGACCCGCGGGAAGCTTACCGGGACCTGGCCTTTTCACTACTCGACCAGGGTTATGATGCGGTGGTCTTCGGGCACATCCACTGTCCGACACTGCAACATAAGGAGGACAAGGTCTACATCAACCTGGGCGACTGGCTGCAGCACGACACCTATGGCCTGCTGTGCGACGGAGTGATGACCCTGGAACGGTACGGGTCCCATGGGGAATAAGCGCGGAATATAGAACATCCTTCAATGACATAGCCCCGGCACGTACCCGCACCGGGGCTATGAATATCAGGCCGCTCGCCCCTTTCAGTGGCCGTAGCTCCTACTCAGGGCGAACGGGAAGGTGTTCCAGGATGCCTGATACAAATGCATGAGGCTTCCGCGAAGGCTGATCCTCGGAGGAGGATCCTAACCCCATTTTTGGATAATCCCAGGCGACACCCCAGAACTTTCGCGGTACTTCCAGGACTCTATCTGCACCCTGGCTACGGGCCCGGATTATCCCGAACCTGGTGAACGGTTATGCGACCAGTAACGACGGTTCAGGGCGCGTTGATGAAGATCGGAGCCAGGGGTAAGTCCTCTGCCCCGGGAATCGAAACCACCAGATACGCTGTACCATGACCTACGATCCACTCCTCGGCGGTTGGGATGGTAATTGTCCCTAAAGCATTAGCTATCACGGCCGGGTTCTGATTTTCGGGAATGGTGATCACGTCCGGGTTCTGGCTTCGGACGGTCGCGGTCAGGGAGTCGTCATTGTTCGAAGTCCTGCCGTCAGGGCCGACCTCGAGTACCTGGATTCGAAGCACGATATTCGTGACGGGGTCTACTGATCGCGCCACCGTTTCATTCACGTCGGTAGTGGCTGGATCGTCTTCGACGGCAAGCGTCAGGGTCCTGGTACGGTCGGCAGTACTGGACGGGTATGGATTCATCACGTACCTGATGACCCCGGTACCGCCGGCTACGGTGACCATGACCTTGGCCTTGGATGTAACCCCCTGACCCTGGGCCGTGATCTCGGCTTTGCCTCTGCCTTCCGCCGTGATCGTGTTCCCGTCCACGCTGACAACGTCGGTATCGGAACTTACCCAGTCAATCAGCGCTTCGGCGCCGTCGATAACTTCGCCTTCTTCTTCCTCATTGTAGGCGACAGGTGTCATCAAATCGATCGAACCGCCGACCGGCAGCACATAAGAGGTCGCCTGGCCTGATGCAAACTCGATCCGCTTGATCAGGTCGAGCACTTTGATGGTCAGGTCGATTTCCACACCTCGTCCCACCGCGGTGACCGTTACCGTCGCCTTGCCGGTCGAAGACACGGCGTCGATGGCGCCACCGTCGACCGTAACGGCGTCGGAATCGGAAGCCCAGTCGAACGTGATGGGCAGTGCCATACCGCTCTGGCTGGCGGCCTTTGCGGCGATCATGGTCATATCGCCCACGGCCATGATCAGATCCATGGTGTTTTCCGTACCTTCCCTGAGTGCGTAATCCGGCGCGTCAAACACGGCGATCTTCTTGTCGTTGCCATCCTGCATCAACTTGATGTGATGAATATCGGACAGTACGCCGCTACCGATGATCTGATCTGCGTCGATGCCCTCGCCCTGGGGTCCCTGGGGACCGGCGGGACCTTGCGGGCCAGCGGGGCCTTGAGGACCGTCGGGACCGGCGGGACCCGGATCACCCTGGTCGCCCTTGGGGCCTTGCGGACCTTCGGGGCCTTGCGGACCTTCGGGACCTTGCGGACCAACCGCGCCTTGATTGCCGGCAGGGCCGGCCACACCCTGCGGACCAGCCGCGCCCTGAGGACCGGTGGGGCCGGAGGGGCCTGTCTTGCCTTCGCATCCCATCATGGATAGCGCGAACGCAATCACGAGTACTATGAGGTAATGCATTGTCGTCTCCCGTTTATCGAATGTTACCCTTTGCTGTAAAATGGATGATGCTTAGCGGCACCGTTCTATATGTCCTCCTTTCCCGTCCAGTGCATTGCGCGTATTGGACAGTGTGGAAACTGTCGCAGATTGTGCGGATGTCAGCGTCGCCCGACGTGAATCACTCCTGATGCGGGCAGATATCATTAATTCAATCGAATCATAGCTAACTACTATTTCGCTTAATTTATACTTTGATTAATCTTAGTCAACACTTTTTTGTGTTTTTGTGATCGGATAAGCCGTTTCAGCCCGTAATTACGGGGCATCCTGGCCTGGAACGCCCTGAATACGGGCCAGCGAAATGCAGACCCGGGAACCGGATGGCTGGAACCGCGAAGGCATATTCGCATTCAATACGTTACATTTAGTTAATTTAAAGGTAATATGTGCATCGGAGTCGACGGGAATCCCTTCCGACGTGCGTCATGGGGCGGTTAAGAGCAGTGATTGGGCCTGCGGCCCTGGCGAGGGGAGCTTGCCTATGACCTGGGTACTATGCCGATTCCCGGTCCCTCCGGCAGAATCAAGCGTCCCTGCCGAACGGTTACCCCGGTGAAGGGATCGTTGGAAATCAACAGGTTGCCGTCCAGGTCGGCAAAATCGGCCAAAGGGGAGAGGTGGGCCGCGGCGGTAATGGCGACGGAGGTTTCGATCATGCAGCCGATCATGACGCGCATCCCGTGGGCCCGGGCGGTGTGGATGAGGCGGAGCGCTTCGCGGACCCCGCCGCACTTCATCAGTTTTATGTTGACGCCGTCCACAAGGCCGGCCATGGCGGGCACGTCCGGAGAGACCAGTACGCTTTCGTCGGCGAAGACCGGCATGGGCGCGGCTTCCCGCACCCTGCGCCAGTCCGCGGGCGAACCGGGGGGAAGGGGCTGCTCCACAAGTTCCACGCCGAACTCGGACAGGCGGCCGACCATTTCCACGGCCTGGTCCGCCGTCCATCCCGCGTTGGCGTCGACCCGGATGCGCGCATCCGTTTCATCCCGGATCGCGCGCATGATCTCGAGGTCCTTCTTCGAACCGAGCTTGATCTTCAACGCCGGGTATCCCGCGGCCTCGCGGACTTTGCGGCGGACGGCTGCCGGCTCGTCGATGCCGATAGTGAATGAAGTGACGGGCGTTTTCGCGGGATCGAGACCGAGCCACCGGTAAAGCGGTATGCCAAGCCGCTGGGCGGCCAGGTCATGCAGTGCGGTATCCACGGCCGCGCGCGCCGCGGGGTCGCCTGGAAGCGCGGACGCGAGGCGATCGGCCGTTCCCTCGAGTTCGAAGGGATCACCGCCGAGGAGCGGCGGCACTTTCTCCAGCGCCCGGATGACCGTATCGGCGTCTTCCCCGTAGTAGCGGGAAGGTGCGGCTTCGCCCGTGCCGGACAACTCGCCGTCGGAGATGCGCACGAGCACGTTGTGCTTGTGGTCGCTGACCTCGCGGGCAATGCGGAAGGGATGGATGAGGTCCAGGCGGACCGTCTCGACGCTTAGCCGCATGAAGACCTCGTTAGAAGCTACTGAAGATCTCGCTCATCAGGCGCAGGCTGATCTGGGCAGGCACGGCGATCCAGGTCCGGATGATACCCAGCCGGAGCATCTGGTCCGCGATGATCAGGCCGATCAGCAGCATGGGGCCGTACATCTCCAGCTGGCCGTAGCGCTGCGCCTGCGCCGGGGGCAGCAGTCCCTTCAGGACCCGCGACCCGTCCAGCGGGGGGATCGGCAGCATGTTGAAGAAGGCCAGCGCCAGGTTGATGATGATGCCGTACCGGACCATCTGGCGCAGCGTGTCGGTCAGGGCGCCTCCCGAGGGCATGTGGGTGAAGACGCCCACCAGGATGAAGGCCAGGATGATATTGGACACCGGCCCGGCCAGGGCGATCCAGAGCATGTCCTTGCGGGGATTGCGCAGGTAGCGGGGATCCACCGGCACGGGTTTCGCCCAGCCGATGCCGAATCCGCTCATGACGGTGATGATCAGCATTATGGTCCCGGCCGGGTCGAGATGCACCAGAGGGTTAAGCGAAAGCCGCCCCATGCTGCGCGCCGTGGGGTCGCCCAGTTTCCACGCCGCCCAGGCATGGGCGTACTCGTGAAAGGTCAGGGCGAAGAGGATCGCCGGCATGGCGACGAACAGGATCGTAAAGTCGGGCATGGATACTCCTTTGCTAGGCTAGCGGATCCATTCAGGGCTCGGGGGGGTGAAGGCGCGACCCGAGATCCCGCGCGGCGCTTCGTTCCTCCTCCGCGGTACCGATTTCACCGTTTATCTTCATCGAAAGCACACCCTCCAGAATCCGGCCGTAAGCCGGACCTTCCGCGATGCCCAGGTCCTTGAGCGTACTTCCGTCGATGGACAGGCGCATGTGCCGGTGCTGGTGGTAAAAGGTTTCGCAACGCTTCCGCATGCCGTCGTCCGGGTGGGTCAGGGTGACGAACAGCATGGTGTCCTCCGAAATCGTTCGCACCGCGCGGAAGAAGTCCGCCGGCGTTTCGATCTCCCCTGACTCGACGGCCCGCTCTACGGCAGACCACCGGGACATGTCTTCGATGGCTTTCCGAAGGCGCCGGTTGGGCTTCAGCCGGTCCACGACGCCCTGCAAAGTCTCGGCCCGGTGCGGACCGAACAGCGCCACCAGGTACAGGATCCACCAGCCGTCGCGGGCCGGAGACGCCAGGCCGCCGGACGCGCCGGAGGGGCTGATCTCCCGGACAAGCGTCTTCAGTCCTTCGTCGGATCCGAGGGCGGGGTGGATGGCCCTCAGGACCTCGAGTCCTTCCAGCCGGTTGAAGACCAGCCAGGGATCCGGTTCGAAGCAGACCAGTTTCAACTGCTCGAGCAACCGAGGACCCGAAAGGTTCCCGATCATGCCCCCGGCGACCGCTTCCCGGAACCTTCGTTCGGTCCCGTCCTCGAGCCTGAACCGAAGGCGCTCTTCGAACCGGACGGCCCGGAAGAGGCGGGTCGGATCGTCGATGAAGCTCCAGTCGTGGAGGATGCGGACCCGTTTCTTTCGCAGGTCGGCCCTGCCCTCGAACGGATCGACCAGTTCGCCGAAGCTTCGTCCGTTCAGCGAGACCGCCATGGCATTGATCGTGAAATCCCGCCGCGCCAGGTCCACGTCCATAGTCGCGGACGCCACCCTGGGCAGCGCACCCGGACGTTCGTAGGTCTCGCTGCGGGCCGTGGCCACGTCCAGGCTGTGGCCTCCGGGCATTTCCACGGTGGCTGTCAGGAACCGGGGATTCGGTGTGGAGCGGACTTCGAACGCCCGAGCCAGCCGGTCGGCGAACGCCATACCGTCTCCTTCCACTGCCAGGTCGATGTCCGTCCTGGTACGTCCCAGCAGCAGATCCCGCACGGTCCCGCCGACCAGGTACAGCGCCAGTCGCGATTCATCGGCCAGGCGGCCGGCGCGGCACAGTTGCTCTTGGATCCCCTCCGGCAGTTGGTCGATGGCTTCTTTCATGTCCCATCCAATCGGCAGCGGACTCAGTCAGCAAGATCAGGACAGCGGGCCCAGGGCGGCCAACCCAGGGGCGGCGGCCCAGGTTGAGCGGGCCCAGGGCAACGGGTTCAGTCTGCCTTGAGAAACCGGTGGACGATAACGCGGTTATCCTTGCTTTCGAATTTCACCTTGCGGGGCTGCGCGCTGTGGCGGTATCCCCGGGCGATCATGGATTCGACGAATGGGGCGGCCGCCCGGCGGTCGGGATCGCTCGCGAGGAACATGCCGCCCTTTTCCAGCGTTTCATGGAGCAGGCGCTGAATCGGGTCGTGATTCGGCCTTTCGTACAGGATGTCCGAACCGATTACAATGGCGTACTTGCGGTCGAGATCCGGGTTTCTCCAGTCCAGGAAGCGGAAGGATACGCGTCCATCCAGGGCGTTCAGCCGGGCGTTGTACCGGGCGAAGGCCAGGGCGTCTTCCTCGTAATCGCACGCGGTGACCGCCAGTCCGGCCGCGGCCGCGGCGATACCGGCCAGGCCGATGCCGCAGCCCAGCTCCAGGATCCGGGAACCGGCGGGCGCGGGGTACTCGAACAGGTGACGGCCGAGACCGATCGCCGAGGGCCAGATCTCCGCCCAGTAGGGCAGGCGTTCATCCTCATCGTAGAATTCCGGGTCGATTTCGTCGATGAGCACATCGGGATCACGTACCGCCAGCATGTCCAGGTTCACCCACTTGCCAATGGCTATGGACTTGAAACAGACGTCGTAACGGCGGGCCAGCTCGGTGGGTACGGCGAACGGTGGCATGGCCTTTGAACTTAAGGAAGAACAGGCGCGCGGTCAAACGAATTCAGGCTTGACAGGCCATGGCGCGCCGACTATTATACTACGGTATTTTGGCGGCGAAACCGTTGCCCGGTATGATTGTTTGTTCCCGACGATACCGGGTTCGACGCATCCTCATAGCCGGTTTGTTTCAAGAAAGCTTGTTTAGCGAGGAGACTCGGATGACCTACATTATCGCAGAGCCATGCATTGACGTAATGGACAAGGGCTGTGTCGATGTATGCCCGGTGGACTGCATTCACACCAAGGACGGCGAACGGATGCTGTACATCGATCCGGAAGAGTGCATAGACTGCGGCGCCTGCGAGCCCGAATGTCCGGTTGAGGCCATTTTCGCCGAAGAAGACACTCCGGACGAATGGCAGAACTACATCCAGATCAACGCGGACTTCTTCACGGACGACTGACGGCCTTGCGCCGGTCAGGCCAGGGCGGAGCGCCGCCAGTGCACGCCATTCGCACACCAGCGTCCGTCGATTCCGCCCGGTTCCGCCTGATCCCGCCCGCCGCTCCCCGGCAACCGGGCCCTGCGGCAGGGTCCGCCATCATGCCCTCTTCATCTTCGATCCTGCCCACCGAAGAGGACACGCGGTACGCAGCCAAACCACCCACCCACGGTAACGGTCTCCATTAATGAAGACACGCACCGTAAAGAACTTCCTGCTGGCCCTGTCCTGTCCCAAGCGCACGGGACTGATCTACACCGTGACCCGCTGGCTGGCGGAACAGGGCTGCCACGTCATCGAAAGCGACACGTACATCGATCCGTTCAGCGAGCGGTTCTTCATGCGGGTGCATTTCGGCGGTCCGGTAACGCTGGGGTCCCTGTGGCGGACCTTCGCACCCCTGGCGGATGAGCTCGAGATGCAGTGGGACCTCTCTTCCGACGACACCCGGCCGCGGGCGCTCATCATGGTGTCGCGGGAATTGCACTGCCTGCTGGACCTGCTGAACCGCACCCGCATGGACAAGCTCAGGCTGGATATTCCGCTGATCATCTCCAATCACCCGGACGCCGGACAACTGGCGACGGAATCGGGCATCGACTTCCTGCACCTGCCCATCACGCCGGAGAACAAGGAAGAGCAGGAGGAGCGGCTGATCGACGAGATCGAGGAAAACAACATCGATTTCGTCGTGCTGGCCCGGTACATGCGGATCATCGGCCCCGAGGTCTGCGAGCGGATGGCGGGCCGCATCATCAACATCCACCACTCCTTCCTGCCGGGTTTCAAGGGCGCCCGGCCCTACCACCAGGCCCATCGGCGCGGAGTGAAGCTGATCGGCGCCACCGCCCATTACGTGACGGCCGACCTCGACGAAGGTCCGATCATCGAGCAGGACGTGGAGACCGTGACCCATCGCATGTCTCCGGCGGAACTGACGGCCGTGGGGCACGACATCGAACGCATCGTGCTGGCGCGGGCCGTACTCTACCACATACAGCGGCGCGTATTGATCAACGGTCGCCGTACCGTGGTGTTCCGGTGATGTTCAGGTGAAGCTGCGGATTTAAGGGTGAGCCGATCCGGGGGAAGGGCGGACCGGGACTAAAGGCGGCCGGCTCGAAGCGCCGGATTGAGTGGAACGATGCCGCAGGCTCAGGCGTACTGGTCCATCAGGGCGTCGATGGTCGCCTGCTCGTCGCCGTAGGCCTTGGCGTACACATCCTGCAGCTTGTCGGTGTAGGTGCGGTACACGTCCTGGAAGAACACGCCGCTGTGGAAGACGCCGTCGCCCACCTCTTCCATGGCCATGTCGATCGCCTTGATCCGGTCGCCCGTGTCCCACTCGTCCGGCAACGGCATGAAAGACTCTTTCCAGGGGTCGTAGGTGTTGTAGAAGGTGGGGCAGGGACTCATCGCGTGGACGAAGGCGAACCCGGGGTGATCGAGCCCCCGGCCGATGGTTTTCGCCATTTCCGTCGCCTGGCTGGAGAACGTGCGCGCGACGAAACTGCAGCCGTACACGATCACCATGGCCAGGATGTTCAACTGGCCTTCCAGCACGCCTTCGTAGGGCGCCATCTTGGGCATGGAAACGCTGCGCCGCAACGCCTGCATCCCCGTGGGCGTGCTGGGTGACGGCTGGCCCTTGGTCAGACCGTACACCTGGTTGTCCATCACGATGTAGGTGATGTCCTGGTTGCGGCGTACGGCGTGGGGCACGTGGCCGCCGCCGATGGCGAAACCGTCGCCGTCGCCGCCGACGGCGATGACGGTCAGGTCGGGATTGGCCGCCTTGACGCCCTGGGCCGCGGGCAGCGCCCGTCCGTGCACCACGTGCAGGCCGTAAGCGTTGACGAATTCAGGCAGGCGGCCGGAACAGCCGATGCCCGAAACGATGACCACGTCCTTTGGATCCAGGTTGCGTTCGGCAAGCGCGCGCTGCAATGCGGCAAGCACGCCGAAATCCCCGCAACCGGGGCACCAGGTGGGCTTGACTTCGCTCCGGTAGTCCTTGAGCGTTCGTTTTGCAGCCGGCTTGGGCGGCTTGGCCGGCTCGGACTGACTGGCCTGACCGGCCCGCTCGGGCGCCGTGGTCTTGGCCGTGTCGGCCGTTCGGACTTCAGCCATACTGCAGCACTCCTTCGATATATTCCTCGATCTCGCCCGCCTTGAAGGGCAGTCCCGTTATGATGTTGAACCGTTGGAGAGAAACGGCCAGGCGGCCCTGCAGGTAGTTCGCGAACTGCCCGCTGGCGTTCAGTTCCACCACGGAAACCACCGGGATGGATTCGATGAAGGCGCGGGCTTCCTTCTCCGGCAGGGGATGGAGCATCTTGAATATCAGGGCGGCTACCTTGTACCCCTTCGCCAGGGTCCGGTCCAGCGCTTCCAGAATTGGACCTTCCGACGATCCCCAGCCGATCAGCCCGAGCTGGGCGTCCTCCGCGCCGTACCGCTGGACGAATCCGGGTTCGTTCACCGCGGATTCGATCTTCTGATGCCGCTTTTCGGTCATGCGGATATGGGCTTCGGGCGAGTAGTCGATGTGGGCGTGCTCGTCGTGTTCCAACCCCGTGGCCACGTAATGCTGGTCATGGCGACCCGGCAAGGGCATGGGGGAGACGTAGTCCTCCGTCATCTCGTACCGGTCGAATTCCCCGGGAGACTCGCTCCCGTTCAATTCGGGCTGCTTGCGCTCGACGATCTCGACGTGGCTCAGATCGGGGCGGGACATGACCTGGGCGCGCTGGGAGAGATGCTGGTCGCTGAGCAGGATGACCGGGGTCTGGTACTTCTCCGCGAGATTGAAGGCCTTGACCGCCGTGTAGAAACAGTCTTCGGTATTGGTCGCCGCGATCACGATGCGGGGCGCCTCGCCGTGGGCGCCGTGGATGGCCAGGTTCAGGTCCGACTGCTCCGTCTTGGTGGGCATGCCGGTACTCGGACCGCCACGCTGGACGTCGACGACCACGAGCGGGATCTCCTCCATGGTCGCCAGGCCGAGGGCCTCGACCATGAGGGAAAGGCCTGGCCCCGCCGTGGCGGTCATCACCTTCGCGCCCGTGAAGGAAGCGCCGATGGAAGCGGTAATGGCGGCGATCTCGTCTTCGGTCTGCATCAGGACGCCGCCTACCCTGGGCATCGCTTTCGCCAGCGTCTCCATGACGTCGCTGGCCGGCGTGATGGGATACCCGGCGTAGTACCGGCAACCGGCGGCCAGGGCGCCCATGCAGAGCGCGTCGTTCCCCGTCATGATCAGCTGGGCGTGTCCGTTCTTGCGTTCCACGGCGACCCGGAGGCCCAGGTCTATGCCGTTTTCGTCCACGTATACGTAGGCCTGCTTCAACGCGTTGATATTGGACTCGAGAAACTCCTTGCGCCGTCCCCACCGGCTCTCGGACACCATCTGCTTCGCCGAATCGAAGGGAATGCCGAGGCAGGCGGTCAGGATCCCGAAGGCCAGCACGTTCTTGGACTTCATCGTCTTGATGACGGTCTTCGTAATTGTCTGGAGCGGCACGCCGATCTGCGTCAGCGCCAGGCTCTCGTCCGCGTCACATTCGTCGGGATCGTAGATCACTACGCCGGTAGGCTTGACCTCGCCCACGTGAATGTCGTAGTTCTCCTGGTTCCAGACCATCAGGATGTCCAGGGCGTCGCCCGGCGAGCGCACGGGCGTGTCCTGCACCCGGACCTGGGTCATGGACGCGCCACCCTTGATTTCGGCGGGAAGGTTCTTGAAGGTATAGATGTGCAGTCCGGACCGGGCCAGCGCTTCGGCCAGCACGTCGCCGACGGTAAGCACGCCTTCGCCGTTCTCGCCGGCGATGCGTATAGTCAGGTCAAGCTGATCCATCAAGCAGCCCTCGTCGATCTCCAGTCGGGTTCAAATTCACAAAACCATTTGATTATATGGAGTTAGGCACCCGGATGTCAATTCTATTCGTCATGGAATCGCAACATTTCCCGCACCCTCGCAAGCCGGGTCTATCGGCGGCCCGGGACGCCTGTCGGCCGCGTGACCGGAGACCCTGAACGCCGTCGGACGCATGCCTTGCGGGTTCCGACCGCCTGCCAGCCGCGTGACCGGTTGTACGAAACGCCTACCAGCCGTGTATCCGGTGGCCCTGTCCCGGGAACCAGATGATGTCCACGAGGTTGGACAGGACGAGCCCCGTGCAGAACCCGACCAGCATCCCCATGATCAGCGGCTGGGCGCGGCGGAACAGGCTGATGCCACCGGACCGGAGCAGCAGGACCTTGACCGCCCAGGCGACGAAGAGGGTGAAGGCCCCGTTGTCGATCGCCACCCCGCGGGCGATGGTGAGTCCCACGGGATGGAGCGGCCAGCCCGGGAACTTGTACCGGAGGAAGATCAGCACCATCATGACCAGACCGCCGAGGAAAAACCAGGCGGTCTCCATGACCGACAACCGGGTCGGGTTCTGGATCCATACCTTGACGCTCTCGAAGAAGTGGATGTTCCCGGTGGTGAACGCCCACTGGTCGAACTGAGACGCGCCGACGGTCTCATATCCTGAATAGACGGTGTATGCGGCGCCGATCAGGAACGCCAGGGCGAAAGCCCCGCAGATCACGGCGAACATCAGCTTCTTGTCGGTCCAGACCCGGTCCCCGATCCGGGTGATGTGGGAGACGGAGACCATGGTAAAGGTCTTCCAGTTCCGCGCGAAGGCGTTGGTCAGGCCGAAGACCGTGAGGGACGAAGGATCTATGCCGGAGGAGCCCACCCCGCGGATGAGGAACTCGTGGGAGTTCATGGGCAGATCGAGGGCGACGAGGCCGGTTTCCGCCACGATCCGGGCCACGCCGACGTAGAAGATGAAGAGCAGAAACAGGAACGGCGCCATGATGACAGGACTCATGCCGGCCATGTGCAGGAAGGCCGCCATATAGGCCACGCCGAGCAACACGCCGAGGACGGCCGCCCGGTAGGAAAAGAACTCCTCGGAATCGTCCACTTCCGGCGCCCGGCCCAGGGCTTTCCGCGCCACGTCCCACAAGTGGCGCCGGGCGATCCAGAACCCCCACAGTACGAATACGATCAGGGCGCCGATCTCCTGCAGCCGCACCGCGGCGTCCGGAGAAGCCCCGGTTTCGAGCAGGCCCACGGCGTTCATGCCGCCGGACTCGAGGATGGCCAGCAGGTGAAAGACCCAGATGCTGAACAGGATGTCCACCGGGGAGAAGAGGGCGAAACAGAGGAGGTAGATGTTGATCTTGATCTTGATGGCGGGGAACAGGTGGCCGATGACGAGGTCCGTCGCGTAAGGCTGTCCGATGGGGATCACCCCGATCGGCGTGAAGTAGTCGACCATGTTCCAGCCGATCACGACGAGCGGCAGCGTGAACCCGATCCAGAAAAGCCTGCCACGCATAAAGGGCGGCAGGAACGAATGGCCGCCGGGTTCGTCGATGACCTGGGCGAGGACCTGGGCCAGCGGGAAGCTGAGTTTCTCGTGGACGATCCACTGTTTCCGCAGGATCACCACCAGGCAGGACCCCGCGAAGAACAGGGCGATGAAGAACGTGCCCCACCAGAAGAGCGGGACGATCCAGGGACGCCACGGGAGCCGGGCGTAGGCGGGCAGCCCCTCGTAGAACCAGCGGATGGTGTGGTCTTCGGGGTCGACCAGCAGCCAGGCCGGAAGGTACTGGAAGAAAACCTCTACCCACTGGTTTTCGGGCGATGCAAAATAGTACGGGGTGGTGATCACGCCGATGAAATAGCTCATGAAGGCGTGGGACGGCACGGTGGACGCGATCAGGCCGAAGGCGAGGATGACGAGGAGTTCCGACGTGGTGAACGTGGCCGTGAGGCGGTACTTTCGCAGCAGGCCGTTCACGACGATGACGAAGAACAGGAAGGGCGCCATCAGGGACGCCGAGACGTGCTCGAAGTCCATGAACGTCCCGCGCACGACCCAGACGTTGTAGGGGATCCACAGGCTGATGAAAACAGCCAGGACGATCCCGATCAGGATCGAGCGGAGGGTCACGCGGCGGGGGTCTTGTGGTTGCATATTCAAATAAGCGCGGTAGGTTCATCCGCCGCGAACCAGGCGCGTAGCACGAACCGGACGCGCAACCCGGATCGGACGCGCTAGAGGTCGCCAGATGCCCGAGCCGGACGCATAGCCTGAATCGGACGCGCAGACCGGATCGGACGCGTTTCGGGTCTTCGGTGTGCCGGACAGACCCCGGGGGGAACGGTCTTGATGTCTGGAAACGTATACGAGCCCGATGAGCTGAACCGGCTGTACCGGAAGGGCGGCGATCCGGTCGACGACGGACGCTTCCGGCTGCGCCGCCCGCGTTTCGAGTCCCGCTGGACTGGCCTGCTGCTGCCGGAGGACCGGGACATTGAGGAGAACCGCGGGTTCAGCTACCTCATGGTGGAACCGGTCGGTCTGCCCGCGGCGGGGGCCGGCGAGGCCCTGGTCATCTTCCACGGGCTGAACGAGGGCAGCTACGCCAGGATGCTGCCCTGGTCCGCCAGCTTCGCCCTGCGGCTCGGCATCCCCGTCATCCTCTTCCCCCTGTCCTTCCACGTGGGGAGACGATCGGATCTCTGGGGCGTTCAGGAGCAGACCCGGATCGCCTCCCGCCGCGCCGCCATGACCGGTAACGGCCGGACCAGCCCCTTCAACGGCCGGATCAGCGAAAGGCTGGACCGGGCGCCCGAACGGTACTGCCTGGGCGGGCTGCAGTCCTTCTTCGACGCCGCGGACCTGGTCGCGCACATCGAAGCAGGTGATCATGTATCCTGCAGGGCCGGCACGCGGGTGCGCTTCCTGGGATACTCGGCGGGTGGCTACCTGGCCCTGGTCCTGTTGTTGGCCGATCCCTTCGGCCGGTTCTCCAATGCACGGGTTGCCCTCTTCGCGTCCGGCGCACCCCTCGGCGGCATCCGCCCCGAAAGTCTGTTCATCATGGACTATTCGGCCGCGAAGGGGCTGTCCGCGTATCTTCGTAGCGGGTCATTCCCGGACGGGCTACCGTTGCGCTGGCTGAAGGAGGTGCTGTTTCACGGCGACGCCCTGGCAGCGCGCATGAAAGAACTCCAGGACCGGTTGCTGGTCGTCGTCAATCCCGCCGACCGGGTCATATCGGCCGATCAGGCCGAATGGAACCTGCTTCCAGCACCCGTCCTGCGCCTCGACCTGGGCGTGCACGAGTTCCCCTTCACCACGGGAGAACCCTTGCCGGACCGCTACGACCGGCGCGCAAAGGAGACCCGTACCATGATCAGGAACCTCCGGAACGCCCACCGCATCGGGCCGGAATACCGATCCGCCTTCGATCGATTCATCCACGAAGTGTCGGCTTTCCTGTTCCCGGGCCCGTCAAAACCGGCTTGACAACGGTCCCTTCCGCCCGTTATCTAACAGTATATAAGATAACCTATTGTAAATAAGAAACGTTACACACGCATTCCGCGTCGGTTGACCTATGGGGCAAGCAATAGTTTAAAATGTCCCGCAGCCCTGTCAAGCGCGTTCAGGCCCCCAGTCGGGCCGGCGAGGCGAATGTCCCGATGACTGCCACGGTTGAAAACGCCCTTACCCACTCCTCGATCGTTCCGGTCCAGGTACTGCTGGAGCAGTACGCCATTTCCCATCCGGAAATCGACTCCGACGAGGCGCTGGAAGCCCAGCTGGACCTCATCGAAAGGGCCTATCATTTCAGCACCCTGCACCACGCCGGCCAGGTCCGCAAGTCGGGCGAGCCCTTCATGGTGCACTGCACGCAGGTGGTGCTTACGCTGATCGGCCTGCAACTGGACGCCGTGACGATCGCGGCGGGGCTCCTGCACGACGTGGTGGAAGACGTGGAAGACGTGACCATCGAACAACTGGCCGCGGAATTCGGCGAGGAAGTGGCCGTCCTGGTGAACGGCGTCACCAAGATCACCGGGCTGTCCTTCAGAAGCCAGGAGGAACTCCAGGCCGAGTACTTCCGCAAGATGCTCGTGTCCATGGCGAAGGACGTGCGCATCATCCTCATCAAGCTCGCGGACCGGCTTCACAACATGAGGACGCTGTCCTTCCTGGAAGAAGAGAAGCAGCAGCGGATTTCCCTCGAAACCCGGGAGATCTACGCGCCGCTCGCCCACCGGTTCGGCATGGCCAAGATCAAGTCCGAACTGGAAGACCTCAGCCTGAAATACCTGTCTCCCGACGTCTACCGGGATCTCGCGAGCAAGCTGGACCAGAAGCGGGCGGAACGGGAGAAGCTGATCGACGAGATCCGCCAGCCCATCGTCAAGGCCCTGAAGGACGCGGGCATCGACGCCACGGTGAACGGCCGGGCCAAACATTTCTACAGCATCTTTACGAAGATGCAGCGTCGCAACCGGCCTTTCGAGGAGATCTACGACCTGCTGGCGCTGCGGGTTGTGACCGACACGGTGCCCAACTGCTACCACGCCCTCGGGATCATCCATACCCTTTACACCCCCATCTTCGATCGCTTCAAAGACTACGTTTCCCGGCCCAAGATGAACATGTACCAATCCCTTCACACCACGATCATCGCCTCCAACGGGGAAACGGCCGAGATCCAGATCCGCACGCGGGAAATGGACCGGATCGCGGAAGTGGGGATCGCCGCCCACTGGCTCTACAAGGAAGGCAGGGAGGAAGTCCAGGACGGTGAGGGCCGTGAAGACTGGCTCAGCCAGGCGCTGGACTGGCAGACCGACATGACCGACCCGAAAGAGTTCATGAGCTACCTCCGCATGGACCTGTACGACGACGCCATCTTCGTCTTCACCCCGCGCGGGGATCTCAAGGAACTGCCGCAGGGCGCCAGCGTGCTGGACTTCGCCTTCGCCATTCACACCGATATCGGACTCCACTGCAGCGGGGCGAAGGTGAACGGCAACATCGCGCCGCTGGCCGGGAAGCTGCAAAACGGCGACACGGTCACTATTTTCACTTCACCGCACCAGACGCCGAGTTCGTACTGGCTGGATATCGTCAAGACCACCAAGGCGTCTTCCAAGATCCGGTCGTGGTTCAGAAAGGCCACGCTGGAACAGAGCATCAGCCTCGGCGAAGACATGCTGGACCGGGAATTGAAACGGCTCAAGGTCAAGCGCAAGGTTGCCGACGAAATGGAGGCCCTCGCGAAAGAATACGGGTTGCCCGATGCGAATCGCCTCTATGCCGCGATCGGACGGGGAGAGTATTCCGCGGCCCAGGTCGCCCAGAAGCTGCTTCCGGAGGAGCCTTCCGAGGAAGAACCGCCCAGGGAGTCGGTGCTGACGCGGTTCGTGGATCGGGTGCGGAGATCCCGGGGCGGGGTCAAAGTCACGGGCATCGACAATCTCATGATCCGCTTCGCGCAGTGCTGCCAGCCTGTCCCGGGAGATCCCATCATCGGCTTCATCACCCGCGGGCGCGGCGTGACGGTGCATAACAAGGAATGCGCGAACATCGTGGACGACCTGGAGCGGCGCCTCGAGGTGCACTGGGACGTGGAGAAGGACCAGTTCTTCATCGTCGGCCTGCGTATCTTCGGTTCCGACCGGCCCGGCCTGCTCAACGAGATCTCCCGGACGATTACCGACGCCGGCATCAACATCACCCATGCCGCGATGGACACCACGGACGGGATGGCGGACGGTAATTTCGGCATCGAGGTGGAACATCTCAGCCAGCTGGACCGGCTGATCGTCCGCATAAAGAAGATCAAGGGCGTGGACCGGGTGGAACGGGAAACGGGCGTGAAGTACGGCAACGTGTCGGAGGACGTCTTCGACCACCTCGAGCAGGATCCCGGCAATTGACCTCTGACGAATACAACGGCGACGATCCCGTGTCGCGCAGAGACTTCCTCCGCGGCGGCCTGATGGGTGCGACCGGATTGGCGGCGGGCCTGGGCGGACCGGCGGGCGCGGACACGTTGGCGGCGGGACTTCATTCAAGGGAAGCGGTTGCGGCCCAGCTTGAGGGCCGTCGTCCAGCGGACGTAAGGAGCGTGGGGCTCGAGCCGGGCCAGGTGCGGCTGGCCTTCAACGAGAATCCCCTGGGCGCCTCCCCCGCGGCCATAGAAGCCGTGCTGAGGTACCAGGACTGGATGAACCGGTACGACTACACGACCACCCTGCAGCAGGCCATCATCCGGCACCACGGCCTGGACATCCCCCGCCCTTCGGGCTTCGATTTCAAGGCCACCGGCGACCGCCACGGCCTGATGCTGGGCGTGGGAACGACCGAGCTGCTCCAGATCCTGGCCCTGCAGGCCCTGATGAAACACGGCGAAGTCGTGGAAGCCCTCCCCTCCTATGGCCAGATCACGCGCGTCGGTGACGAACTCCGTGACGCAGGCCACGCGGTACAGGCGCGCAAGTCGCCCGTCCTGCCCGACGGAAACCACGATCTCGAAGGCATGGGCAGGCAGATCGGCGACCGCACGGGCCTGGTCATCATCTGCAACCCCCACAACCCCACCGGGGCGCTTTTGCCCCATGAACGGATCCTGGATTTCATCGACCGGGTGCCGCCCCACGTCCTCGTGGCCATCGACGAGGTCTATGTGCATTTCGTCCGTGACCCGGCATACCGGGATTTCATCGAGGTCGCGAAGGAACGGGAAAACGTGATCGTGCTTCGGACCTTCTCCAAGGCGTATGGTCTAGGGGGCATCCGCGTGGGCTACGCCGTTGCCCACCGAGACGTGATCTACCGGCTGGCGCCTTTCTCCATGGGCCTCCTGGGCCGGAACGTCCTGTCCGTCCACGCGGCCGCCGCGGCCCTGGGCGACGAGGAGCACGTCCGGCGGTCCCAACAGGCCGTATGGGACGGGAACGACTACCTGACCGCCGAGTTGGTGCGGCTCGGCGCCCGGGTCATGCCCAGCCACGCGTGTTTTCTCTGGGCCGACTTCGGCCGGGAGACGCAGCGCATCGTCCGCCAGCTATGGTCCCGGCGGGTCATGGTCCGCGCGGGCGCCGGCCAGTGGGCCTCACCGAACCACATCCGCGTTTCGACGGGTTCGAGGGAAGAAAATGAAGCCTTCATCTGGACATTGGAACGGACCCTCGGATAAGCCAGCCTCATCGAACCCGGCATCTCTGCCCGATCATAGCACGCCCGGGCATGGAGATGAGTATCGCGCCGGAATCCCCCGGATCAGCGTCATCATCCCCACACTCAATGAGGCATCGACGATCGAGGACTGCCTGGGCCAGTTCACCGGCGGTACGGTGCGTCCTGACGAGCCGGCCGGTCTGCCTGGGCCGGCCGGTCCGCCAGAGTCGTCTGGGTCGACAGGTCCGACAGGGCAGGATGGGCCGCCCGGGTCGCCGGGTCCGACCGATCCGTTCGCGCTGGAAATCATCGTCGTGGACGGCGGAAGCGACGACGGCACGCGGGAGATCGTCCGGTCGCGGCCGGGGGCGAGACTCATCGAATCCAGCATGCGGGGCCGGGCGATCCAGATGAACGCGGGCGCCGCGGCCTCGTCCGGGGACGTGCTGCTGTTTCTTCACGCCGATACCCGGCTACCGGTCCGCTGGCGTGAGCTCGTGGCCGAATCAATCCGCGGGCACGGCAAGGCCGGAGGACGGTTCCGTTTCGACATCGCCCATGGGAAGCGGATCTACCGGTGGATCGCGCGGGGCACCAATTTCCGATCGCGCGTCCTGGGCATTACCTACGGTGACCAGGCGATCTATACCACGCGGGAGGCCTTCGAGGCCGTGGGGGGATTTCCCGGGATTCCGGTCTTCGAGGACGCCCGGTTCGCCGACCGGCTGAAGAAGGCCGGCGGCCTGGACTGGATCGACGAAGCCGTGCTGACATCCGCGCGGCGCTGGGAACGCCGCGGGCCGGTGCGCACGCTGGTGCTGACCTGGCTGCTGCGCCTGCTCTATACCCTTTTCGTCCCGCCCAGGTTCCTGGCGCGTTTCTACGGGGTGGTCCGGTAGGTATCCTGGATTCCGGCCAATCAGTCCGTTTCGTGATCGGTTTCAGTTTCGGGTTCGAGCTCGGATTCGGGTTCGTCGCCCGCCCCCGTTGAAACTTTCTCCTTCGATCTCAGATACTCAACCAGGATCAGCACGGGAATAGTGATCACCAGGCCGGCTACGGCGGCGAGCAGTCCACCGGTCAAGAACGAACCTAAGCGGCATTTCATCGTTGTATTCTCCTTAGTGCATCTCCTCGTGCGTCTCTGGACTTTCCCGGTCATAGTGAGACAATAAAAAGGGGAAGTGCCCTGATTCTGCTTACGGGCGCTTCCCCGCGGGTCTTGCTTACAAGCCTTTCGGGTCCTGCTTCGCGGACCTTAAGGGCGCTTACGCGTGGACCTTCACCGAGATCTGCTTCGGCTTCGCCTCTTCCGCCTTGCCGATGGTGAGGGTGAGCACGCCGTCCTTGTACATGGCGTCGATCCTGGCGGTGTCCGCGTCCTGCGGCAGATCGAAGGACCGGGTGAACTTGCCGTACAGCCGTTCGATCCTGTGCACGTTATCTTTCCCGGTACGGTTCTCCGCTTTGCGTTCGCCCGAGATGGCCAACCGGCCGTTTGAAAAGGAAATGTCGAAATCCTCCTTGTTCATGCCGGGCAGGTCCGCCGAGATGACATAGCCGTTTTCAGTCTCGGCAATGTCGACAGACGGGGTCCAGATCGCGGAGTCAGTGCCCTCTCCGCCGTCGGACTGGTTCCACAGACTGTCGAACATGCGGTCCATGTTGCGTCTGAGACTGTACAGCTCGCCGGGTTTCCATCTGATGAGATTCATTTGAATCCTCCTTCTTGTAGTAAAAAGTGAAACACTTCTGTCGAATCGACCATCTTAAAGTGAATTCACCGTCGACTGGCCATATCTTATTGCAACTGCCGTGCCATTTTGAATAAACGGGCTGAACAAAGGATTGCGGACAACAAGGATATCTGTTTTTGTATATATGGCGTAGTGGAATATGCCAAATTGTCATATGGCTGCCATTTTGGCAGTTCTGCATCGCTTGTATCGCTTGCATCGCTTGCATCGCTGAGGAAAGGAAGACGCAATGAACGATTCGCTGGAAGTCGCACAGGATTCCCTCCAGGCCGCCGCTTCCCAGGCCGTATCGAATGGATTCCCGGAGCGGATCCAGGAAATGCTGGTCAGTGCCCTGGGAGAATCCATGACCGGAATCCTTTACGCCGTGATTACGATCCTGGCCCTTCTGGTGCTGTACAGGATTTCGAAGAACCTGGTCATACGGGCCATGAAGGAGAAGCACCGAAGCGACGCCCAGGTCCTGCAGTTCACTACCATGTGGAAATACGCCTTCCTCCTTACGGGCATCGTCTTCGTGATCGTGAGCATGTCCGGTTCGCTGGCGGCCATGGGGCTGACCGTGGCGTTCCTGGGCATGGTACTGGGTTGGTCGCTGCAGCGTCCGGTGACCGGCGTGGCGGCGTGGCTCATGGTCATGATCAAGCGGCCCTTCAAGATCGGCGACCGCATCATCATCATGGGCGTGCGCGGCGACGTCCTTGACATATCGCCGACCCATGTCCTGCTGGGAGAGGTCGGCGGGACGGTGGGCGGCGAGGAATCGTCCAACCGGGGCATCCTGATCCCGAACGCGGTGCTGTTCGACCAGATGGTGATCAACTACGCGGTATCGAAGGAAACGAAGTACATCCTGGACGAGGTGCCCGTGCGGGTGTCCTATGATTCGGACTATCAACTCGCGGAATCGACGCTCATTGCCTGTGCGCGGGAGTCGACGAAGGAGATCGTGGAAGAACTCGGGCGGGAGCCGGAGGTGAGGGCGGAATTCTTCGATTCCGGGGTCCTGATGCGGTTGCGCTACCAGTCCATCGCGGTGGAACGCCAGAAGATCTCCACGGCCATCGTCGCGAAGATCGTCAATGCGTTCTCAAACAGCGACAGGCTGGGTTTCGCCTATCCCCATTCGGCCGTGGAATACAAGATTTCGGAAGAAGCGTCGTTGCCGCCGGTGTTCAGGTACGTGCCCCTGGAACCCGGGAATCAGGGCGATTCCAAATAAACATGGCCACCCGACGGCCGGACGGCGAGGTCACGGCGTAGGCGTCAGCATTCCCATCATCAGCGTGGCAAGACCGAGAAAGCTCATGAAGCCCACCACATCGGTTACGGTGGTCAGTATGATGGACGAGGACTGCGCGGGGTCCTGGCCGACCGCGTTCAGCAGAAGGGGGATCAGCGCGCCAGCGACGCCGGCGACCAACATGGACGCGACCATGGATATGCCGATCACCAGCCCGAAGGCGGGTATCCCGGTCCACAGCCCCACGGCCAGACCGGTCGTCGCCGCGACGACCAACCCGTTGATAAACCCGATGGCCGCTTCTTTCCGCGTGACCCGCCACCAGTTGCCGGTCCGGACTTCGCGCAGGGCGAGGCCGCGCATGACGACCGCGAGCGCCTGACAGCCCGTGTTGCCGGACTGGCCGGCCACGATCGGCAGAAATACCGCCAAAGCGGTGATCTGGGCGATCGTGTCCTCGAAGAGGCTGACGACGAAGGAAGCGAGGAAGGCCGTCACGAGGTTCACCTCCAGCCAGGGCAGCCGCTTCCGGATCGAGAACGAGACCGGGGACCACGCGCGTTCCTCCCGGCCGGCGCCGAACATGGTCTGCAGGTCCTCCGTGATCTCCGCCTGGGCCGCCCTGAAGATCGTATCGTGGCGAATCACGCCCATCAGAAATCCATCCGCGTTTACGACCGGGATGGTGGTAATCTGGTATTTCTCCATCAGCGCGACGACTTCCTCCCGCTCCGCCATGTCGGGAATGTGGATGGACTCGCCGTCCACAAGTTCGGTGAGCCGGGTACCCAGATCGGCTTTGACCAGGCGGTGCAGGGGTACCATGCCGGTCAGCTGGTTCTCCCGGTCGACGACGCAGAGATCGAGCAGGTCGCGTCCCTTGACCGCTCGGAGCTGCACCAGCGCTTCTTCCACAGTGCTGTCCTCCCGGAACATGGTCACGCGCGAATCCATCAGGCTACCGGCGGACTCGGCGGGATAGGACATCAGCGACCGGTATTCTCTCACCAGGTGATGGGGCAGATGGGAAAACGCCCTGTCCTGGTCCTTCCTTTCCATTCGGACGAAGACGCTTACCCCGACGGCAGGCTCGACTCGGGTAAACACGGTCCGGATCATCTCGGGCTGCATGGCGGGGACGCACGCCGCGACGACATCGGGATCCATCCTTCTGACGGTTTCTGCGAGTTCCGGCGGCGAGACCAGGGCCAGGGCCGGCACGATCTCCTCCGGGGACATCCGCTCGATGTGTGAGGCTGCTTCCGCGGGGAACAGCCGGACATATTCATGGATCAGCGCATCGGCGCAGGATGGGGTGGTGGATTCACTCATGGCCTGATTCCTTTTCTGCGTTGCCTTCGTCTTCATGGCCTTCATCTTGGCCGCCTTCTATTTCCGGGTCTCCGTCGGCTTCCAGGTGAAGCCCGCCCGCGAACGCCGAGAATCCCAGGCGGAACAGCTCGCCCAGGGCTTTTTCCGATTCGTGGTCGTATCCCGAATCCCTGCCGCCCTGTCGCTGGATATCCACGAGTCCGATCGTACCGAGAAAAACGCCCTCGCCGTCGGCCACCGGCAACTCGCTGTTGTAACGCCAACCGGGCGCATCGCCCGCATCCTGCAGGGTCAGGTAGGGGGAAAGGGTGTGCCGGACGGGTTCCATGACGTCCCGGACAGACGATTCCGCGGGAGCGCCGAGTATCTGCCGCATTGGGGAGAGGCCCATCAGGACGCCTGCGCGGTCGACGACAAAGAGGACGTCCCTCACGCGGTCGGGGTAACGGCGCGCGGCACTGATCACGTCGCCCGATTTCATATCATCGGTCGCGGTCAACGCGCGCGGGTCCATGCAGGCGCCGACGGAGCGATCGGGGAAGCGGTCCACCAGGCGGAACCCGGAGACGACTTCGTCCGGCAGGCCGTCCAGCACGGCCTCCTTCGACTGCATCCGACGCAGCAGGATCGCCATGGCGCGGAAGGGCAACGCCGCCACGACCCGGGTGGCCGGCCCGGTTTCGAGCCGATCCATCAGGTCGGCCGCCGCATGGTCGTTCATTCGCTCGACCACCGAGGCAACGGTCCCGGGCTCCAGGTCCTCGAACAGCCGAAGCACATCGCTTCCCCGCTGCCGCTCCAGGACCCTGGCCGCCTCCGTGGGATGGGCCTTCAGGAAAGACTGGACGAGATCGTGCTTGCTATTCATCGGGGTTCTGCTTCTGGCCGCTTACGGTGATTTGCTCGTTGAAAACGCTCGCGGGGACGACCACGCGGCCCTCATCGGATTCGAGGATGACCGCGGTGGCGGTCATCTGGATGATGCGTCCCCTGTGGCCTTCGACCTTGACGTACTCGCCTTCGGAGAAGGACTTGCGAAGGTAGTGGCTCGCCAGGATGTTGCTCACGGAAGCGCGCGCGCCGAGACCGAAGGCCAGCGCGGCGCTGAGCAGGACGCCGCCCACGATGACCATGATCAGGCCGGATATGACCGAGACGTCGACCCCGAGCTGACCGGCGGCAAGGAGAAAGGCGACCGCCACGATCAGGAATCGCACGAATCGCAACAGGTTATCACCCAGGTCCAGGCCGATCGAACCGGCCGCCATCTCGATCACGTCGCGCAGGACGATGCTGCCGATGAACCCGACTACTACGATGGCGACGGCACCCATCACCCTGGGCAGGTAACCGGCGAGGGCCTCCAGCCAGCTGGACACCACGACCAGCCCCAGCGTGTCGGCCACTACGGCGAGGACTACGGCAATCACCGTCCAGTAGGCGATGCCACCGAGCAGGACGGGTACGCGATGCCGCTGGATGAAAGCTTTCACATAGGTCTTCATGCTCCCGTAAGGCACGATGCGGTCCGCCTTGTCCAGCAATCTGGAGACGAGTTTTCTGATCAGCCATGCGACGAACAGCCCTACGACCAGGTATAGCAACGCCTCCAGAAGGAGCGGCGCTACCTGCAGGACGGTGTCTCTCAGCCATACCGCGATCTGGATTCCACTATCTTTGAGTTGTTGTAAGGTCATATCACTACCCGATCAGGAGCGTGTGAAAGCAGGATGCCGAACGGTACTTGGCAGAACATCACGGAATGCACCATACCCATAAATTCATGCGTAACAAGGTGTGGACAAAGTCAAGCCAGCCACACGTAAATCGGATGTAACTTAAAACTAAAGACCGGTTTAACGATTGCGCAACAGGAAGATTCTTTGGTAGGAGTAGCAGGTGTTACCGTGTACTTCGCCTCATTTTACGGCGCGGGAAGCGACCGTTTGTTCGCGGTGAAACTACCATCGGTTACCTTTCTATTTTGCCGGCACGACCATGGCCAGAATCGAGAGAGCGGTAGCTACCAGGCACGTAACCACGACCAGGACGCACATGCGGCGCAGGTCGCCGGTCTGGCCGCCTTCCGGATCGCCTTCGTCGCCGATCCAGATCTCCGTAACCAGCTTACCGTCCTGCCGGACCGGTCCGACTAATCGCCGCTGCACGGCGCCGGCAGCTGCCGCTTCGCTCCAGCCGGAGTTCGGACCCGGAATGAGCGCATGCTGCCGCCATCCCACTGACAGGGCATTGCGGCCCGAATACCCGGGCAGGAGAAACGCGACCGCCGTCATCAGCAGCCAAGTTAGCCGGGCGGGCAGGAGATTGAAAAGGTCGTCCAGCCGCGCCCCGCACCAGCCGAAGCGCGCATACCGGGGCGTCCGGTACCCCACCATGGAATCCATCGTGCTGATCACCTTGTAGAGCACGATGCCCGGCAACCCCAGCAGGGCATACCAGCACAGCGGAGCGATGAAGCCGTCCACTGCGTTCTCGCTCAGGCTTTCCATGCCCGCCCTACGGCAGGCCGCGGCGTCCATGGCGGACGTATCCCGGCCGACCAGCATGGACACGGCACGTCGCGCGCCTTTCAGGTCCCCGGCGCGATCGATGGCCATACCATGGCGGCACAGGTCCCGGAGCGCCACCATGCTGTAAATCAAGAAAACCTGGTAGACCCCGTTCAGCACCGGATGCAGTCCGTTCAGCCACAGGGCCAACGCCGCGCTGACGCCTACCCAGAACGCAGAGAGCGCCAGGAACAGCACGCACCCGCCCGCATAACCGTCCAGTCCGGTCCGGCGGAGCACGCGCTCAACGCCCGTGAGCGTATGGCCCATCAGGCGTACCGGATGCCACCGGTAGACCGGATCCCCCAGGATGCCGTCCAGTACCACCGCGCAGAGGAGCAGAACGGGGTCCGGCGCGAGTACCGTCAGGTCCATTTCAGGCGCCATCCCAGGGCTATCGCGTCGTAGACGGCATCCAGCAGCGCGTCTTCATGGACGGCAAGCTGTTCGTAGCAGGCCGGCCAGGCCTCCGGTTTCGCCGCGACCGCGGAGGCCAGGACCGCGGCCTGCTGTCTCAGCAGCGGGGCGGCCAGCACCAGAGACAACGTCCCGTACCTCACGCGGTCCCAGACCGCCGCATAGGCGTACGCGGCGGCCGATACGCCCGGATCGTGGACGACCGACCGGATGTTCTTGTCCAGGAGCGCGTATTCGTCCGCGCCCAGGCGGCTTTCCATGGCGGGCGGAAACCGATCGGCTTTGAATCCGTAACGTTTGAGCGCGTGATAGAGGCTGCGCGTGCTGGAGGCTTCCAGTCCATTCTGCCACCTCAGCGCCTCCAGGGTCGCCCGGCGGACGGACGAACCGATCAATTCGCCCAGTTTCGCGTGGTGACCCGCCCTGGCCTTGGGCTGTTTCGTCCCGTCCAGGGGCGCGGCGATACAGTACTGGTCCGTGCCCGTACCGGTCGCCAGGTCCTGGGAGTACCGGCTTGAGACGGCCAGGTCCCGGAGGGCCGCCGACTTGCCCTCCGTCATGGTGACGACCGCGCGGGCCATGGCGCCGGGCGTAAGCGGCCAGTTGACGAGCAGCATCGTGTTGATCGTACCGTCGTGGGGATGTCTCTCGTGGGGATGTCTCTCCATCTGCCCGGATTCCGCTTCATGCCAGTCCGCGGGATCGCCGGCGCAGCCGGCGTTTCCCTCGACCCCGGCGGTCACGACGGCGCATACGCGCAGTTCCGCGAAGGTCTCCACGATCCTTGCGGCGTAGTTCATGTTCGCGGCCGTGCCCATCATCGCGACGGCTTCCGGTTCGAGCCCAAGCTCCTTACACACGTGGTGATGGTATCCGGTCTCGCCAAGTCCCAACATCCATTCGAATCGATCCAGGTGGCCCTGGCCCTCGACGCTCTGGTGGTTGACGAGAAAACGGACGCGGTCGGTCATTCCGCCGCTGCAGGCCGAGGTACTCAGCACCTGGTGGGGGGTGCGCAATGCGGTTACGAGGAACCGTCCGTCTCTCTTGAGCAGGTAATACTCTTGGCGGTCGAGGATTTCTTCCATCCTACAACCTGCTGTCCCAAAGCGGTTCCTCGACGCCCCGTTCCTTGTTTTCATATCGTGACATGACGAAGAGCAGGTCGGAGAGGCGGTTCAGGTAGGCCAGCACGTAGTCCCCGATCGCCTCATCGCGGGACAGGGCCGCCACTTCCCGTTCCGCGCGCCGGCAGACCGTCCGCGCCAGGTGCAGATACGCCGCTCCCGGAGAGCCGCCGGGAAGGATGAAGTTCTCGAGCCGGCCGACGATGGGATTCAACTCGTCGATGATCGCTTCGAGTTTCTCGACGTGCCGGGCTTCGATCAGCGGGATCTGGTACTTCACCTTGTCCTCTTCGGTGAAGCACAGGTCCGATCCAAGGTGGAAGAGTTCGTTCTGAATGACCGGCAGCGTTTCGGCCAGCCGGGGCGCCAGTCCGTGCGCCAGTGCGACACCGATGACGGAATCGAGCTCGTCCACGGTGCCGTAGCTCGCCACGCGGGGCGACTCCTTGGGTACGCGCTGACGGCTTCCGAGGGCGGTGGTCCCGTCGTCGCCTTTGCGGGTGTAGATCTTTGTAAGCCTGGGCATGCGATCTCCTTGATTCGGATACGGCGTTGTTGTTGAAGAGGGTGTTGCCGGTCCTATCCGGCACGCTCGTTTCAGACCCGCCGTTGCCGGTGAAGCAGGTACAGAAAGAACGGGGCACCGAGCAACGTGGTCAGGATGCCAATGGGCATTTCGGCGGGGGCCATGGCCGTCCGGGCGACCAGGTCGGCCAGCACCAGCAGAAGGGCGCCGGCCAGGGCGGCCATGGGCGTCAGGATGCGGTAGTCGGGTCCTACAATCAGCCGGACCATGTGCGGCGCCAGCAGGCCGACGAAACCGATGATGCCGCTCACCGATACCGCGGCCGCGGCGAGGCAGGCGGCCGCCGTCAGCAGGATCAGCTTGACCCGTTCGACGTGCACGCCCAGCTGGGACGCCTGCTCATCCCCCAGAAGCAGCACGTTCAGTTCCCGTGCGTAAACGAGCACGACGGCCAGACCCACCGCTGCATAGGGCAGAAGCATCCAGACGTGGTCCCATCTCCGGGCGGACAGGCTGCCCATGAGCCAGAAAAGCAACTGGCGCTGGTTCTCGCCGCCCATCACGAGCATGTAGGACGTGAAGGACGTCGCCATGGCGCCGATGGCTATGCCCGTCAGGAGCAGGGTGGTCGAAGCCACGCGGCCTCCCCGGCGGGAAAAGGCGTACACCACCATGGTCACGGCCAGGCCGCAGAGGAACGCCGCGATGGATACGGCGTTCAGCCCGAGCATCCAGAATTGCAGGTCCAGGGTGACCGCGACCGTAGCGCCCAGCGCGGCGCCGGCCGATATGCCCATGATATAGGGATCGGCCATGGGATTCTGGAAGAAACCCTGCATCACCCCGCCCGAACTGGCCAGGGCGGCCCCTACAAGCACCGCCAGGAGGGTTCTCGGCAGGCGGATCTCCCAGACGATCGTGTCCGTCGCCGTCCTCGCCGCCTCGAGTGTGCCGCCTGGCCACAGGTGATCCGCCAGCACCCGCAGCACGTCGCCGGCCGGTATATACACGGCGCCCACACCCATGGAGAAGACACAGGCGGCGAAGAGGATGACGGCCGTCAAGGCCAGTATGAGGGGCCGTTTCATCGTCAAGCCGGTCAGTCTCCCGGTTTCAGAATGATCTGCGGCGAACCCGAATAGGGGCTTTTTATCACGGTCACATCGGTCTCGAAGACCGCCTTGATGTGTCCCTGGGTAAGGATGTGCTCGGGCGGACCATCAGTGTAGATACGCCCTTCTTTCAGCATCATCAGCCTGTGGCAGTATTCCGACGAGAGATTGAGATCGTGGGACACGCACAGCACGGCGAGCCCGTCGCGGGCGCACACGTGGCGTAGCAGATCAAATATCTCGACCTGGTGGTTCAGGTCCAGGAAGGAGGTCGGTTCGTCCAGAAGAAGGATCGACGGCTGCTGCGCCAGCGCCCGGGCGATGATGACTCGCTGCCTTTCGCCGCCGGACAGCTCGTGTATGGGGCGGTCCCTGAAGGCGAGGCAGTCGGTCCGTCTCATGGCTTCGAGGGCGATGTCGTGGTCTTCGGGACCTTCTCTCCTGAAGCGCTTCAGGTGGGGCGTCCTGCCCATCATGACGACATCCAGCGAGGAGAAGGCGAAGGTAACCGGCGTCTGCTGGGGAATGACGGCGACCTCGCGCGCGATCTCACGGACCGTGTAGTCCTGAAGCGGCGTCCCGTAGAGCGCAATGCGTCCCCGGCTCAGCGGCAAGATCCGCGTAAGCGCGCGTATCAACGTGCTCTTCCCCGATCCGTTCGGCCCGATCACCCCCAGCATCTCGCCCTGGCGCAGGTCGAAGGACAGGCCCTCCAGCACCGGGCGACGATCGTAACCGCAGGAGAGGTCTTCTACGCGTATGGCGGTTTCCATGTTGCCCCGTCCCCATCGGGTAAAAAAAACCAGCCGCTCCGCAAGGGAAGGGCTGGGTCGGGACGGCAGGCATGCGCATCCGGGCTCGGCCTCTCTGCTCACGGAGAAGCGTTCGCACAGCGCGCAGGCAGGTCTCCTGACTGACGGATCGTCCTACTCCTCAAGTCTTCCCGCCGGTCCATGGACTCAGCCTGACCGGCAGTGACGAGTTTGAGTTTCGTCCCCGAACACAGTGGCGGGACCGTGATGGATTCGCACCATCTTCCCTTTTCAGCGTATGAGCTTACCGCCACCTGCGGCTGTATTCGATTGTTCTTTCAATTTACTGAATCCGACAGTTTGTGCAATACAAAAACGCTCTGGCATGTTAAATCGATACTGCTCGAACATTGATGATGATCGCGTCGAAGAATCTCCAGGCGGTACTGGATGTGGCGTGATGGACCCAATATGTTGTACAATTGTACAACTGCCCTGGCGTTAACGAACCGCTGACGTACCACTAACGCATCACGACCAGACGTAGACTTCCGGGTCGTCGGGGGAATAACCGATGAAGGTGGCCAGGACGATGCGCGGCTGGTCGCCCTCCACGGCGGGAACTTCGTGGATGAGGCGGGTGTTGAAGAAGTAGAGATCGCCCTGCTCCAGGTCGACGGTGTAGCTGCTGACGCCGTTGCGCCGGGCGTACTCGGGGAAGGTATCGGTGGCGATGGACTCCTGCACTTCGGGGGTCCACATGCACCGGTGCAGGATGGCCTGGGTGCTGCGTCCCTCGTGCAGGGCGTTCTGGAAGCAGAGGACTCCGGCAAACTGGTGGCCGAAACGGGTCACCTCGTAGTCGAACCGCTTTTCCCGGAGCGTGACGTGGTCGATGTGGGGCTTGTAGGTATGGCCCCCGTAGTGGATGCGGAAGATGGCCGGGCCGTACTTGCGGCCGTCCGGCTCCCGGGCGGTCATGACGCGCTTCTCTCCCGCGAGCGTGTCCAGCGCCCCGTACAGTAGCTTCACGGGATCCTCATACCCGTTGAACAGGGTCTCGTACAGGACGCGCGTTCCGACCGCGTGCATCAGGAAACCCTCCTTGTCCGAACCCCGGTTCGCCAGGCTCGTACCGATATCGATACGCAAGCGGCTGTCCTCTGCCGCAGCCTCCGGATCGGCTGGATCCCGCATCAGCCCGCGTTCGATAAACCGCTCGATCAGGGCCTGGCAATGGGCGGGCGAATAGGCCTTCCGGCATATGATCGCAGGAATCCGGCCCTCCGACAGGGCCAGGAGCGGATCGCTTTCGGCGGCCAAAATGGACTCCACGTCGGGACCGAGGGGCTCCCACTGTAGCGTTGTCGACATTTCAATCTCCCTGTGCGCGGGCTAACTATTACGCGCTGGACGTGCGGTCCTATACCCGCATCCGCAGCATGGGGTGGGCGAAGGAGACATCGATGTATGCCCCGTCCCGCATGCGCTTCGTGCCGGGTGTCATGTAGTGGATGGCGAAGGCCCTGCGCGGCCGGTCGGTGACGTTGGCCGGGGTGTGGTGCATGGTCTGGCAGTGATGGAACATGGCGCCGCCCGCGGGGAGGTCGACCACCGTCGCCTTCTCCGATTCGGCCTTTTCGCCCAGGTCGAGGAGGGCGCCGGTCTCGGCCGACCGCTCGTGGTTGACCAGGAGCCGGTGCGACCCGGGAATCAGGTGCATGGCCCCGTTGGACACGTCCACGTCGTCCAGCGTGAGCCAGCAGCTCACCAGATTGGCGGGGGTACACTGCCAGTAGCCGTTGTCCTGGTGCCAGAAGACGGGGCCGCCCTGCCGGGGCGGCTTGTAGAGGGCCTGGTCGTGGAACAACTGGATGTTGGGTCCAAGCAGGGACTCGACGATGTCCAGGATCGGCTCATGGTAGAGCAGTTTCCTGAACTCGATGCTGCGTTCGCACATCTGCATGATCTGCAGCATCTGCGACCGGGCATTGCGCTTGCGCGACTTGTCTTCCGTGTCATCGATGGAGAGGTTGCGGTAACGGCCGCTTTCGCGCGCGGTCTCGAACACGCGGTCGTACTCCGTCCGGAGCGCTTCCACGTGCTCGTCGTCCAGCAACTTGCCGGCCACCAGGAACCCCTGGTCGTGGAACGTGCCGACTTCTTCCACGGTCAGTCCGCGATGGGTTTCCGTTCGTGCCTCGGACATGGGCGATCTCTCTCTTTTGGATCCGCGTGGAAGAGCAAAATCAACCTTGCCACTGGTGAAGATCTGTCTGTATTATGGAATGTTCACGACCCAATGTAAAGGCGCCTGTGCAACGGGCAAGTTTTTTAGCCGGAGAGGGCCATGTCTGCCGACAGCGGGGATCGATTCGAACGCCATCGATGGCTGTACCGGACCATGTTCACGATCCGGACGGTGGAAGAACGGCTGGCGAGGTCCTTCATGTCCGGCTTGATCCACGGCGCCTGCCACACCTACGTCGGCGAGGAGGCCGTAGCCGCCGGAATCTGTGCCGGATTGACCGATGACGACGCGGTCTTCAGCACGCACCGGGGCCACGGGCACGCGCTGGCCAAGGGGGTGTCGCCGGCCGCGCTCATCGCCGAACTGTACGGCCGGGAGACGGGGATATCCCACGGCCGGGGCGGCAGCATGCACCTCTTCGCTCCGGAGATCGGTCTCATGGGTACGAGCGGAATCGTGGGTCCGTGCATCCTGCAGGCCGCCGGCGCCGGGTACAGCGCCAGGCTGCTGGGAAACGGCAGCGTCGGCGTGGCCTTCTTCGGCGACGGCGCCGTGGGGAACGGCGCCTTCCACGAGGGCCTGAATCTCGCCGCCATCTACGACCTGCCCGTCCTCTTCGTTTGCGAGAACAATCTGTACGCGACCGAGGTGGCCTTCTCCTACGCATCCCGGAACCCCGACGTGGCTTCGCGTGCGTCCAATTACGGCATGCCAGGCGTGGGCGTGGACGGCAACGACGTACTGGCCGTGCACGAGGCGGCCATCGAGGCGCTGGGGCGGGCGCGGGCGGGAGAGGGACCGACCCTTATCGAAGCGAAGACGTACCGCACCCGTCCCCATGCCGAGGGAATGGGCCTCACCGGCGTGTATCGCACCGAGGACGAAGTCGCCGAGTGGCGGGAGAAGGACCCCATCTCGAGGTTCCGGCGCCGTATCCTGTCCGAGGAAACGATGTCGGAGTCCGACCTGGACCGGATCGAAGCCGACGTCCGGGCGGAGGTCGAAGAAGCGGAAAGGGTAGCGGCTGCCAGTCCCTGGCCCGAAGGCGGCACGGCGGACCGCCACGTGTACCGGGAGACGGTATGACCGAGAAGACCTTCACCGAAGCCGCGCGGGAAGCCCTGTCCGACGCCATGGACGCGGACCCCGCCATATTCGTGGTCGGCGAAGGCGCGGGCGAACGCGGCGGAAACTTCGAGACCACGGCCGGCCTCTACGAGAAGCACGGTCCCTTGAGGCTCTGCGACACGCCCATCAGCGAACGGGGGTTCATCGGGATGTGCACGGGCGCGGCCATGACCGGCGCCCGGCCCGTCGTGGATTTCATGTTTATGGATTTCATCCTCGACGGCCTGGGCGAACTGATCAACCAGACCTCCAAGATGCAGTACATGAGCAACGGCCGGCTGAAGATGCCCATGGTGCTTCGGGGCTGCATCGGCATCGGCCACTCCGCGGCGACCCACCATTCGGGCAGCTACTATCCCTTCTTCGTCCATATCCCGGGGTTCCGCGTGGCGCTGCCCTCCAATCCCTCGGACGCGAAGGGCCTGTTCGCCACGGCGCTGCGCAGCGAGGACCCCGTTTTCTTCATGGAGCACCGGCATCTGCTGAACCTTAAAGGGCCCGTGCCCGATGGCGAGCACCGGGTGCCCTTCGGACAGGCCGCGGTCGTTCGCGAGGGGACCGACGCCACGGTCGTAGCGCTGACCGTCATGGTCCACCATGCCCTTCAGGTCGCGGAGGAACTGTCCGCCGAAGGGATTTCCCTGGAGATCATCGATCCCCGCACCGTGGCGCCCCTGGACGTGGATACCATCCTCGCGTCCGTGCGGAAGACGGGCAGGCTGCTCATCGTGGACGAGACCTTCATGCCGTGCGGGATCGGCGCGGAGATCTCCGCCCGCGTGACCGAACACGGATTCGACGAACTCGACGCGCCGATCAAGCGGCTCAATGGCGCCCACGTGCCCACGCCCTACAGCCCCACGCTTGAGGAGGCCGTCATTCCGGATCGTGCGGCGATCAAACGGGCCGTCCGCGACTTGCTCGCGGAATAGGAACGGGTCATGACCTACGAAATCGTCATGCCGCGGCTGGGATGGAACATGGAAGAAGGCACGCTGGTCGAATGGCTGAAACAGGACGGCGAGACCGTTCGCCAGGGCGAAATGGTATGCACGATCGAGGGCGACAAGGCCGCGGCGGAGGTCGAGTCTTTCGAGACCGGCACGCTGAAAATCCCGAATGCATCTCCTCCGCCTGGTCAGACCGTTCCCGTGGGGACGCTCCTGGGATTCGTCGTTGCCGAACACGAAATTGAGACCTTTGATCCAAACGCGGACCGGTCGGACGATGCCGGACGCGAGGGCGTGGCCGTCGGACCCGCGGAGGGAACGGCGTTCGCCGGGGGATCATTTCTCGAACCTGAGCCCGCACCCGGAACCGGGACCGTACTCGAACAAGCCACGCCGGTGACAACGGACCGCGAAAGCGGCACCCCCGCCATCAGTCCCCGGGCCCGCCGCGCGGCACATTCCGCGGGTATCGACTGGCGGTCGTTGAAAGGCACCGGACGATCGGGCCGGATCGTGGAAAGGGACGTGCTCGAAGCCGCCCGGCAGCACGACGACGCCCGGCGGCACGAAGCCGCACGGCAACACGAAGCCGGCCGTCGGCACGATCGCACAATGGACGGGACAGACGGAAGGGCCGGCACCGGCCAGGGCGACATGAGGCAGGTCATCGCCCGCCGGATGGCCGAATCCCATCAGTCCACGGCGCCGGTCACCCTGAACACCGAGGCGGACGTTACCGCGCTTTCGTCGTTGTTCGAAGGTGCCTGCCGCCCGTCCTGGTACGATCTGATGGTCAGGATCACCGCCGTCGCGCTGACCGAGCATCCCGTCATGAATGCCTCCTGGCGCGACGGCGTGGTACTGAACGAAGGCATCCACATCGGCATCGCGGTGGACACCACCGGCGGGGTGATCGCGCCCGTGATCAGAGATGTTCCGGGCAAATCGCTCCAGGAGGTCTCGGCAACAACGAAACGCCTGATTCAGGCCGCGCAGGACGGCGGCCTGACGCTCGACCAGATCGAGGGCGGAACCTTCACCCTGACCAACCTGGGCATGTATGATGTCGACGCCTTCACCCCGATCATACATTATCCCCAGTGTGCGATTCTCGGGCTCGGGCGAACGGTTTCGAAGGTGGTCGTTGTCGACGAATCGAGCGGGGAGTCCGGTGTGCGCCGCATGATGGCGCTCAGCCTGACCTTCGACCACAGGATCGTGGACGGCGCGCCGGCCGCCCGGTTCCTGCAGCGGATCAAGCAAATGGCGGAAGTACCGGAATCGGTATTCGACAAGGCGGATGGCATCCAGACCGGGCCCAGCTGACGAATGTGACTCAGTTGACGGTAAAGACCCAGTAGACGAAAGGGACGATCATGTCGATCGAAACACCACCACGGGCGAGCGAGAAAGCGGCAAATCGATCCGGGGAAAGGACGAAGGGAAACGCCGTGCACGAGCAGTCGATCGCGATCATCGGCATGGCCTGCCGGTTCCCCGGCGCACCGGACCTGGATTCATTCTGGCGCCTGCTTGAAGCGGGCGGGAACGCGGTGACCGAGGGCATCCCCGGATCGGGTACCGGACGCATCGGCACGCTCTTCCCGGAAGGCGCGGCGATCAGCGACGGTTGCCGGTACGGCGCCTTCGTAGACGACATCGACCAGTTCGACGAGTCCTTCTTCCGGATCTCGCCGGTCGAAGCGCAGTTGCTGGACCCGCAGCAGCGGATGACACTGGAGACGAGCTGGCAGGCGCTGGAAGACGCGGGGATCGACCCGGACAGCCTGAAAGGCAGCCGTACCGGGGTCTACACTGGGATCAGCAACGACGAGTATCGCATGCTGGTCCTGGAATCTACCCGGCCCTCCGACGCGGCCTCGTGTCTCTACGCGCTGAGCGGGACGAACCTGAACGGCACCTGCGGCAGGGTCGCCTTCGTGCTGGGGCTGATGGGCCCCGTCAAGGCGGTGGACGCCGCCTGCGCGTCGTCACTGGTGTCGATCCATGACGCGGTGTCGGACCTGCAGCACGGCAAGGCGGACCTGGCCCTCGCAGGCGGTGTCCAAGCGCTCCTGAATCCCCGTATCTACGAACTGCGCGCCGATTCCATGATGCTGTCGCCGGATGGACAGTGCAAGACCTTCGACGCGTCGGCGAACGGCTACGTACGGGGCGAAGGCTGCGGCGTGGTGGTCCTGAAACGGCTGAGCGAGGCGGAGGCCGACGGCGATCGGATCTGGGGCGTCATCCGCGGTTCGGCCATAAACCACGGCGGAGCCAGCACGGGCCTGACCGTCCCCCATACCCCCGCACTCATCCGGGTGATCGAAGACGCGCTGGACCAGGCGGGGGTATCACCTACGGACGTGGAATACCTGGAGGCGCACGGGACCGGTACGACCGTGGGCGATCCGATAGAGATTGACGCCGTGTCCGAAGTCTACTGCCGGGGTCGCGAGGCCGATCATCCGCTGCTGACGGGTTCCGTCAAAACCAATCTCGGCCACCTGGAGTCGGCCGCGGGCGTGGCCGGACTGATCAAGGCCGCCCTGGTGGTAAAACACGGGGTGATCCCGAAGCACCTCCACTTCCACGACCCGAACCCCGGTATCGATTGGGATAACCTTCCCATACGGGTTACCACGGAAATGACGGACTGGCCGTGCTCCACCGGGCGCACGCGCATGGCGGGCGTGAACTCCTTCGGCATTTCCGGAACCAACGCCCACATCGTGGTGGAGGAGTACCGCGCGCCGGATGAAGCAGGGGACAGCGGCCGCGAGGTCGCCGGATCGCCGGTGGCCGGATCGCCGGTCGCCGTGGCCGCTTCATTGCCCGAATCGATGGATGGCGCGCCTGTGCCGTCCGACGACTTGGAACCGCGCAAGGCCCGGTTGCTTCCGCTGTCGGGTAAATCGGAAAGCGCGTTGCGCGAACTGGCCGGCCGCTACCTGTCCTGGCTCGACCAGCAGGCTGAGCGGACCGGGCAGACCGGACAGACAGAGCGGGCCGATCCGGCCGGACTGGCCGAAGAATCGCACTCCGGCGACGTCGAAGGCGAGGCTGGACCGGAAGCGCTCCTGTCGGATATGGCGTGGACGTCAGGCGTGGGAAGAAGCCATTTCGATCACCGTGCAGGCATTGCCTTCCACGACACCGGTTCATTGCGGGAACGGCTCACCGAACTGACTGAAGCGGGCCCGATCGAGCACGCCCTGAAACCGACGAAGATCGCGTTCGTCTACACCGGGCAGGGAAGCCAGTGGGCCGGCATGGGCCAGGCGCTTTATGAACAGGAGCCCGTGGCCCGTGCGGTACTGGACCGTTGTGAAGCGGTGTTCCAGGAGGTCCGCGGGACCTCGCTGCTGGATGTAATGTTCGGCCGTAACGAAGCGGAAGGACCGCTGAACGACACGGCATGGGAGCAACCGGCGCTCTTCGCGCTGGAATGTGCGCTGACGGCCCTCTGGTCGAGCGTTGGCGTGCAGCCGGCCGTGGTCATGGGCCACAGCGTCGGCGAACTGGCCGCGGCGCACGCCGCGGGGGTATTCAGCCTGGAGGACGGGATGCGGTTCGCCGCCACGCGGGGCACCTTGCTGTCCGGTACCGACGAAGGCGCCATGGCCGCGGTTTTTGCGCCCGCGGAACGGGTCGCATCGGAACTGGAAGGGCTGAATGGGACGTCCGGCGGCAATGATGTGTCCGGAGGTATCAAAGCGTCAACCAGCACCGAGGTGTCCGGCGGTATCGGGTGCAATATCTCGGCGGACAACGGGTCGCACCAGGTGGTAAGTGGAACGGTTCCCGCCATCGAAGCCGTCATGAAGCATTTCGAGTCGGCGGGGATCCGCGCAAGACGGCTGAACACCACCAGGGCCTTCCACAGCGCGCTGGTGGAACCGGCCCTGGACGCGCTGGAAGCGTCACTCGATGGCGTGACCGTCAATGCTCCCTCGATTGCAGTCGTCAGCAATCTCACCGGGCAGGCGGTGGCGCCGGATCACGCATTCGACGGGGCCTACTGGAAACGGCACGCCCGGGAACCCGTGGCTTTCGCACAGAGTGTCGGCACACTGGCCGTACTCGGCGTGGACCTGGTCGTCGAGATCGGTCCTCATGCGATCCTGGCGCCCATGGCGGTATCGGCCTGGCCGGATTCGCCACAGACCCCGGCACCCGCGATCGTACCCAGTCTCAGCAGGCCCTCCGGCGATACCCCAGAGACGGATAAAGGCAGTCTCCTTCAGGCGGTAGCGTCGGTATACGAAGCCGGACAGCCGATACGCTTCGAGGGACTCTTCGCCGGGGAATCCAGACGGAGAATCTCCCTGCCGGGTTATCCTTTCCAGCGCCAGCGCCACTGGGTCGAATCGTCCAGGCAGCATCGGAGCACCGCCGGGCACCCCTTGCTCGGGGAACGCCGCGAGTCTGCCCGCGGAGAGATTACGTTCGAGACCGAAGTGTTCCCAACCGATCCTGTATGGCTGGACGACCACCGTGTGTTCAATCGCGTCCTGGCTCCGGGCGCCCTGTACGGATCCATGGCGAGTGCTGTGTCGATGCTCGAGCAGAGCGGACCGATCTCCTTGGAAGACATGCAGTTGCACAACGCCATGGTCTTCGAGGATGAAGAGACAGGAGAAAACGGCCGCAGCATACAGGTCGTACTTGATGCTGCCGAACCGGCCTCATCCAGAAACCTGCAGATATACAGCAAGGGGAACGAGGGCATCTGGACGATTCACGTGGAAGGACGTCTTGCGCAAGGCGTTCCGGATCAGGAAGCCGGTAAACAGGTCGACCTGGAATCGCTGAAAGACGGTCTCTCGCCCGTGGACGTCGCGGGCTACTACCGCCACCGGGCGAGTACGGGGGTCGATCTCGGTCCCAGCTTCCGTACGCTCGGCAACGCATGGTCCCGGCCGGGTGAGGCGGTTGCGGAGGTTGCTTTACCGGAATCCCACGACAGGGATGGGTTGGACGTGCATCCGCTCGTCCTCGACGGCTGCTTCCAGGTCATGGGCGTTGCGCGGAACGTGGCGGAGACCGAAGGCGGAGCGACCTATCTGCCCTTCGGCTGGGAGCGGATGTGGCTGGCGGGACCGCTGCCGGACCGGGTGGTCTGCCACGTGCTGCTGAGCGAATCCTCGCGCGGCGCCGAGACGAATCCGGATGAGACGCCGGAGGTCCTGAGCGGCGAGATGCGGATTTACGATCCGGACGGCGCCTTGGTCGGCCGCCTGAGCGGATACACGGTGAAACGGGCGACCCGGGCGGCCCTGCTGGCGGCGGTCGAGGGCGTGAATGACCTGCTGTACGAGGTCGTATGGCGCGAACGCCCCCTGGCCCCCGGCATCGAAGCGGCGGACTTCTTTCCGAGTCCTTCGGAGGTCGCGGGCAACGCCCAGTCGTTTACGGGCTACCTGACAGACGCCGGCGTGGATCCGGAGAACCGGAATGCCCTGCTGACGGACCTGGAGCGATGGTCGTGGTCCCGCGCACTCGCGTCGCTGGAGGAACTGGGATGGCAGCGTGAGAAAGGCGAGGTAGTGGATCCTGACGATCTCAGACAGGCGCTGGGCGTCCTGCCCGAACACACCCGCCTCTTTCGCCGGCTCTTTGAGATGCTCGCCAGGTCCGGCGTAATGGAGGAGATAGACGACGGGTTCCGCGTGGCCGTGGGTCCGGAGGATCCGCTCCCTGAACATATGCCCGCAGACCTCGAGGCGTTCGCCGGCTGGATGAAGGAAAGGTATGACCAGGGCCAGATCGAGATCGGGCTGTTCCTGCGGTCCGGCCTCGCCCTGGCGGAGGTGCTTCGCGGAGAAGAGGACCCCCTGACCCTCCTGTTCAGCAGCGGAGAACCGACGGCGGGCGATCTCTATCTGAAAGCACCCGTCGCGCGGGCCGCGAACAGGATGCTCACGGAAGCGGTGCAGGCCCTCGTGTCCACCCTGCCGGATGGGCGGCGCCTCAGGGTGATCGAAGTCGGTGCCGGCACGGGGTCCGCTACCGCGTCCGTGTTGCCCGAGCTTCCGGATGGCCGGTTCGCATACACCTACACGGATATCTCCGCGGGCTTCTTCTCCGAGGCGGAAGCCCGGTTCGGCGACCGTGGCGGAGCCATCGACTATCGTCCGCTGGATATCGAAAAGGACCCGTTCGAGCAGGGATTCGAACCCCATGGCTACGACCTGCTGATCGCGTCGAACGTACTGCACGCGACACGGTACCTGACGGAGACCCTCGGCCACTGCAGGGATCTGCTCGCGCCGTCGGGCCATCTGATCGCGCTCGAAAACCTCAGCGGACTGGGTTGGATGGACCTGACCTTCGGACAGCTCGACGGCTGGTGGCGGTTCGCCGACGATTACCGGCCCCACCACGCGCTGGCAGGCCCCGACGTATGGAAGCAGGCCCTCGGCGACGCAGGATTCGCGGAAGCGGAAGTGCTGGGACCCGACGGACCGGACGGAACAGGCGCACCAGGCGGACCGGACGGAACAGGCGCACCAGGCGGACCGAGCGGCCCGGATGCATCGGATACATCGAACGCGTCCACGATCCTGGACAAAGGCGTTATCGTAGCCCAGGGTCCGGCGAAGGTGTCCGAACCTGCCGGAACCTGGATCCTCACCGAGGACCGGGGCGGACGGGCGGTGGAACTCGCGTCCGCACTGGCGGCGCGGAACCAGGCGGTATACCTGGTGCGGGAGGGCGATGCGGCGGACGGGTTGCCCGCCGCCAACGGCACGGGAGTCGTCAGGACCACCGCGGAATGCGGGCAACGCGAGTCTTGGCGAACGCTGATCGAAAGCCTGCCAAAGGACGTACCGTTCAGCGGCGTCGTGCATCTGGCCGGCCTGGATGGCCCCGGTGCGCAGGCCACCACGGTTGAACTGGCCGCCGAAGTGCAGCGTGCCGGAGCCTGTGCCCTCGCACTCGTGCAGGGACTGATCGACACCGATTCGACCCCGTCCAGGGGCGTCTGGTTCATCACCCGCGGTTCCCAGGTGCTGGAACGGGAACTCGGCGGTGAACTGGCGGGCGCCGCCCTCTGGGGATTCGGCAAAGGAGTGGCCCGCGAAGCGCCCCATCTGCAACCACGGATGCTGGACCTGGATCCCGCGGAACTTGCGCCGGATCCGGATCTCGTCAATGAACTCATGTACCCGGACGACGAGAACCATATCGTCTTCCGGCGGGAATGCCGCATGGTGGCGCGGCTGGTTCGCATGGGAGAAGAATCCGGCCGCCTGGACTTTCCGGAAGACCCGGAGTGGGTGCTGGCGCCCGACCCGGCGGGCGTGTTCGACCAACCATTTGTACAACCACTCCCGCCGCGCCCGCTCGAACCCCGGGAAGTCCGGGTCGCCGTCGAGGCGGCTGGGCTCAATTTCTGGGATGTTTTCCGGTCCCTCGGTTTCATCGAAGAGGGTCTACTGGGCCGGGAGATGTGCGGCGTCATCACCGAGGTGGGCGACGAAGTATCGTCCGTCTCGGTGGGCGATCACGTGGTGGGACTGGGCTTCGGTGCCTTCGCGCCGCTCATGATTACCCATGGGGACCTCGTAGCGCCCGCGCCGGAGGGGTTCTCCGTTTCCGGGCTGGCTACGGTGCCCAGCGCCTTCGTTTCTGCCGCGCTTTCCTTCGAGTACTCGGGACTCGAGGCGGGAGAAAAAGTGCTCATTCACGCCGGTGCGGGCGGGGTGGGATTGGCGGCCATCCAACTGGTTCAGGCCGCGGGGGCCGAGGTCCATGCCACGGCAAGCGCCCCGAAACAGGCCTATCTCCGTTCGCTGGGCGTTGAGCACATTTACGACAGCCGCACGACGGAATTCGGACCGGAGATCCTCGAAGCCACCGATGGCGAAGGGGTGGACGTGGTCCTGAACAGCCTGACGGGCGAGGGGTTCATCGACGCCAGCCTGTCCTGCCTCAAGCCCGATGGACGTTTCGTGGAGATGGCCCGACGCGACATCCTGACCGGGGACGAAATGGCCGCGCTGCGTCCTGACGTGGCCTACGACATCCTGGAGCTGGATGTACTGAAAAAGACGGACCCCGCCTGGGTCGGCCGCGTCCTCAGAGGAATCATGGGGCGCCTGGTTTCGGGAGAACTCAAACCCATCATACACAGCCGCTGGCCGCTGGCCGAAGCGGGCGCCGCCCTGACCTTCATGCGGTCCGCCCGCCATCTCGGAAAGATCGTCGTGACGCCGCCGCCGCTGGTCACGGGCCGTCTGAAGCGGGATCGTACCTACCTTGTGACAGGGGGACTGGGCGGCATCGGTTGCGCGGTGGCCGGCTGGCTCGCGGACCGCGGCGCCGGCACGATCGTGCTGAACGGCCGCCGCCAACCGGATACGGAAGCCGAAGAAGCCATTCAGGAACTCCGGGAGCGGGGTGTATCGGTACAGGTGGAACTGGCGGACGTGACGGACCTGGACGCGGTAGACGCAATGCTCGAGCGCATGGATCGTGAACTTACTCCTCTGGGCGGAGTGATCCACAGCGTGGGTGTGCTGTCGGACGGTGCGCTGGGGAACCAGCGCTGGGAGAACTTCGAGACCGTGTTGCGGCCCAAGATCCTGGGCGCCTGGCACCTTCACCGGGCGACCCGGGATCGGGACCTGGATCTGTTCGTGCTCTTCTCGAGCCGGGTCGGCGTCATGGGCAATCCGGGCCAGGCGAACCACGCCATGGCCAACGCGTTCCTCGACCAGTTGGCCGGCCACCGGCGGGCGCTGGGGCTTCCGGGTCAGGCCATCGCCTGGGGCGCCTGGTCGGAGATCGGCGAAGCGGCGGAGCAGAAGGACCGGATCGAAAGCCAACGCGCGGCCCTCGGCGGCCGCTGGTTCACCCCGCAGCAGGGCCTGAGGGCGATGGACCGGCTGGTCCGGCAGGACGGGACTCATTCCGTGGTCATGGCGATGGACTGGGCCGTGTTCGAAGAAGCGGCGGAAAGCCGGCCGCCTTTGCTCGAGGACCTGCTTGCGGCAGCCCAGGAGGCGACGGAAGAGGCGACGGATTCCTCCTCGGATGACGTCCTGACCCGCCTGCGGAATACACCCTCCGCGGAGCGGGAGAACGTGCTGGTTTCCTTCCTGCAAGGGGAAGTGCAGTCGGTGCTTCGGCTGTCGTCCACGCCCGCGCCCACCGTGGGATTTTTCGATCTCGGCATGGATTCGCTGATGGCGGTCGAACTGAGGAATCGGTTGAACCGCGCCCTTGCGGGCAGCTACACGGCGCCCAACACCCTCGTCTTCGACTATCCGGATATCTCGTCACTCGCCACCCACCTGATCGACGAGATCGGCGATGCGGAATTGGAAAGCGATGGTCCTGATTCCAGTGGCGGTGCCGGCAGCGAAGCCGCGGATTCGGAGGTGCCCGCCGGTTCCGGCCGCTTTGCTATCGCCGCGCCGGAGACGCCCACCGGACAGGAGAGCGATGCCTCTGCCGCCCCGGAGGCGCCCACCGGGACCGAGAGCGGTATCTCTGCCGCCCCAGCAGCGCCCACCGGGCCCGCAGTTGGTACCGTGGCTCGGACCGACAACGAAGGCATTGCCATCATCGGCATGGCGTGCCGTTTCCCCGGCGCACCGGACTTGAATGCCTTCTGGAACTTGCTGGAAAAGGGTACGGATGCCGTCGCGGATGTACGACCCGACACCGGATCGGAGAGTGGATCGCCGGGAAGGACGGGCCAGGTAGGGCCGGACCAGGTAGGGCCGGACCAGGGAGGGCCGAGCCAGGGAGGGCCGAGCCAGGGAGGACCGGACTCAGGCGGCGAAGGTTGGCGCCGCGCGGGATTCATAGAAGGCATCGACCGTTTCGACGCGAGATTCTTCCGGGTATCGCCACTGGAGGCGCGCAGCATGGATCCCCAGCAACGCCTCCTGCTGGAGACGAGCTGGCACGCGATCGAAGACGCGGGAGTTAACCCTGACGGGCTTCGGGGTTCGCGTACGGGAGTATATACCGGGATCGCTTCCAGCGAGTACCGCGATTTGATGCAGAGCCGGGGAGGCGGGGTCAATTACCTGGGTACCGCCCGGAGCCTGGCCGTAAGCCGGATATCCTTCCTGTTGGGCCTGGAAGGTCCATCGGTACCCCTGGAGCTGAATTGCGCCTCTGCGCTGTTCGCCGTACACCAGGCCGTGGCCAGCCTCCGTCTCGGAGAAGTGGACCTGGCCCTCGCCGGTGGCGTGAATACGGTGCTGTCCCCCGATATCACGTCGGAAATGGCCTACCTGGGCATGCTTTCCAATCAAGGCCGCTGCTACGCCTTCGACGCCAGGGCGGACGGTTTCGTGCGCGGCGAAGGCTGCGGCGTGGTTGTGTTGAAACGACTGAGTGAAGCGCAGGCGGACGGTGACCGCATCTGGGGCGTAATCCGGGGTTCCGCGACCAATCAGAACGGCGCGACCGCGGGTCCCACGGTACCCAACGGTCCCGCGCAGGAACGCGTGATCCAGGACGCGCTGGCGCAGACGGACTTCGATCCCGCGGAAGTGGATTACCTGGAAGCTCACGGCGCCGGTTCGGCGCTGGGCGACCCGATCGAGGTGCAGGCGGCCGCCGCGGTTTACGGCAGGGGACGTGCGCCGAACCGGCCGCTTCTGGTCGGGTCGGTGAAGACCAATATCGGCCATCTCGAGTCTGCTGCCGGCCTCGCAGGACTGATCAAGGTGGTCATGGCGATTCGCCATGAGCGCATCCCGAAACAACTGCATTTCGAAAGTCCGAACCCGAACGTGGATTGGGATCGCCTTCCCGTACGGGTGGCCTCGGAAGCGGTAACCTGGCCGGCTCATCCCGAACGGCCGCATCGCGCGGCGGTCAGCGCTTTTGGCATATCCGGGGCGAACGCCCACGTGGTGGTCGAAGGTTATGGGGCGCGCGACGACGGCGCGCAATCGTCGGAAACGGAGATCGAAACGGCCGGAACACGACAGACCGTCGCAGTGAGACTTTCTCCGGGCGTCCCGGAACCGCAACGGGACAGCGCGCGTCCAGGGTCGCGTACGAGCCGCCTCCTGCCGCTGTCGGGCAAGAACCCGACGGCGCTCAGGGAACTCGCCGGCAGTTACCTGTCCTTGCTGGATCGGAATCTCCCAGCCGGTTCGGGCGAGGAATCGGAAGAGGAGTTCCTGGCGGACCTGGCCTGGACCGCGAGCATGGGAAGAAGCCATTTCAATTGCCGGAACAGCGTAATGTTCCGCAATGTCGCAACGCTTCGCGAAGGACTGGAGGCCATCGCGTCGAATGAAGCCCGTTCAGATGCCGTCGAGTCGAACGGGACCAACGTGACCGCGGCCACGCCGAAGGTGGCGTTCGTATATGATGGATGGGACGACGGATGGCGGGAATTCGGCAAGCGCCTGTACGATTCGGAACCCGTGGTGCAAGGCGTCCTTGATCACTGCGAAGCGCTGTTCCGCGGTGAAACGGGGACCTCCCTGCTCGATCCCCTTTTCGACGGGGAAGGTACTGCGCCTCCGATCGACGATCCGGACTGGACGGATCCGGCGGCCTATGCGCTTCAGTGTGCGATCACCGCCCTGTGGTCCAGCCTGGATGTTCGGCCCTCGGCAGTCTGCGGCCGCAATGGCGGGGAAATCGCCGCCGCACAGGCTGCCGGGGCGTTCACGCTCGACCAGGGACTCCGAATCGCACTGGCGCGCGGGGTGGCCCTCAAGGCCATGGAGGAAGCGTGCGATGCAAATGCAGCTGCATCGAAGACCAGGCTGGAAGGGATATCCGTATCGACGCCGTCACTGACGATCGTCAGCGGAGCCACGGGTAACAGGGTGGGGGCGGCGGAGATGGCGGACCTGGACCGCTGGCTCCAGGGGACGCTCGAGGACGAGGGTTCGAGTCTGGGCGAAGGATCGGGCCAGGGCGAGGGATCGCGCGCTCCCGCGCGTAGCCTGGCCGACCTGGCAGTGGATACGCTGATTGAAATTGGCTCGGTATCGAAGTTTGCGGCGGGCATAGCCGAAGCATGGCCGGAGAAGCCGTCGGACCAAGCCGCCGCGGCGCCCACCCTGTTCGGCAGCCTTGCTCATACTGCAGATGAAATCGACGGAGAGGAAGGAGACGGATTCCTGCAAGCCGTGAAGACGGCCTACGATATCGGATTGCCGGTATCACCGGGCGGACTGTTCGCGGGTGAATCCCGTCGAAGACGCGCCCTGCCCGGCTATCCGTTCCAGCGCAGGAGCTTCTGGATCCGCTAGGCGCTAACGGCCCGGCCGAACTGTGCCAACGGTCCGGCCGGGTGCGCCAAACGTACGAAACCCGCCTGCAAAAACTCGAACGCTCTCACAGGCGGGCTTGTATTTCGCGCGACCGTCGAAACACACGACAGTCGTATGGAATGCTCAGGCAGCAGCGTCCAGGCGGCTGACGAGTTCCTGCACCGTCTTGACGTCTACACAATCCTGAGGCGAGAATTCCATGTTGAATTCCTCGGCGACAATCTTGGCGAACGCAAGAATGTCCACGGAGGAAACTCCGGCCTCTGAAAGGCTGATGTTGAGATCATCCGGCAGTGCGATGGGCTGCCCGTCGACTTCCAGGTTGTCTTCGATGAGCTTCCTGATACGATCAGCGGTCGTAGCCATGGATGTATTCCTTTCCAATTGGGGGTAAATCAACCTGTTATTTGGATTGCTTGCTTAGTATAACATTCTGCCGTTACTAAATCAAATGAACTTTTTAGAAATCGTATAGAAAAATCACAGGCGGCAACCGGGAGAATCGTCCCTATGAGTTCTGGTGGACCCGTCATCCGTTCGGGCTTGCGGTTTCAACCGGATGAACCGCCCCCGAAGATGCTGGCACTCGGCCTGGGACTGCAACTGGCCTTGCTGAACATCGCTGCGGTGATGATCATCCCGATGATCGTCATGCGGGCCGCCGGACAGACGGAAGACTACGTTGCGTGGGCCGTATTCGCTTCGGTCGCGATCTGCGGTGCGACCACGATGTTGCAGGTCCTTCGTTTCGGCAGAATCGGTTCGGGCCATCTCCTTGTCATGGGCACGTCGGCGGCGTACATATCGATCTGCATCGAGGCGTTGACGGCCGGCGGTCCGGTCCTGCTCGCCGTGCTCGTCGTCGTGTCTTCCGTGGTTCCGATCGCCCTTTCGTGGCGGCTTTCGATATTCCAGCGTGTCCTCACCCCCACGGTTTCCGGCACCGTGATCATGTTGATACCCATTACGGTGATGCCCGTTATGGGTGATATGCTGTCGTCGACGACGGATGGCCAGTTGTCACTCGGCGCCGTCCTCAGCGCCGCGGCCACCGTGGCCGTCATTTCCGGCTTAACGCTCAAGGGTTCAGCGAAGTTACGTCTCTGGGCGCCGATCATCGGCGTAACCGCCGGTACCGTGGTCGGCAGTTACTTCGGACTGTTCGACGTGGATAGCATCGCGAAGGCGGACTGGATCAGCCTGCCCGCATTCCTCTGGCCGGGGTTCGACCTGGGTTTCGGGGGCGACTTCTGGGTGCTGATTCCCGGATTTCTGCTGGTGGCGGTGGTCGTCTCGCTCCGTACGATCAGCAGTTGTGTCGCCATTCAGCGTATATCATGGCGGCAGACCAGGGCGGTCGATTTCAGATCGATTCAGGGTGCCATGAC